>JAUIKE010000143.1 GCA_030430845.1 Bacteroidia bacterium
AAAACCACTTCCTGCCTGACACGGGCCGCCAATGGTTCGACATGTTATGCCAAAAAGAGGAATGTGGCTATTGAATCTGATTAACGGTGGGGATTTTTAGATTAATAAGTCGTTCGTGCCAGTTTCTCAACTGGCTTACGTCTTTTACGCCAGTTTCCTAACTGGCGAGGGGCTGTGAGGTAGGGTTTTTAGCTATATCTTTTTTGTAATTGGCAGCTTGGATAATTGGAGCAGCCTTAGAATTGGGCGTATAGGCCTGGCTTTCATTGCGGTCCAGGTAATATTGCCCCCGCTCACAGCCCCACGCTGAAGCATGGGGCTATCAAAAGGCCCATTTCGTTCGTGCCAGTTTCTCAACTGGCTTACGTCTTTTACGCCAGTTTCCTAACTGGCAAGGGGGGCTGTGAGGAGTTATTTAGCTATATTTTGTGGATTTATCCCTCAGGTAATTTTCCTTCTGAAGTCTTTGAGAAAGCAATTGATGAGCTCTCTTCTCCGATTCATTCAATTCCTCAAAGCGGGCCCGGATGGTTTTTTGCAGTGCTTTGAAGGCCCGGCTGTTTTGGTTGACAAGGCCTTTGCCGGTGCCGATGATCCCCTCTTGATTGATGTTTTTTTTCTTACTCATTGATGACAATTTCCAATCGTTTATCTAATCCGATCTCTATGATTTTCCTCAACGTTCCTAACTCTATATCTGATTGATCATTTTCGATCCTTGAAATGTAGGCTTTAGACGTTCCACTTTTCTTGGCCAGTTCTTCCTGAGTCAAACCCGCGGCTTTTCTTGCTTGCCGGAGTATGTTTCCGATCCGATACCGTATATTTCGCTCCTCGTCCAGCTCACTGTTTTCGTATAGTACCACCGGGTCAATTTCGTAGGGAGCGTCAAATTCCATGCCATTCGACAGTTTTATCTTCTTACTGATCTGGGGCCAGGATAAGGTGTTATTGATCAGTTGCACCGTTTTAAAAACTTCAGGCTTGGTTATCTCATATTCAAAGCTGTCTTCAGCGATCTGCCAGATCGAAAATAGCTTTTTAAAATCAATGATACGGTGCTCTCCATTATTGAAAGCACAGTAGACTTTGAAGCTTTTTACGTCGTTGATTTTTAGGATACGAGGAATTCTATTTTGTCTGCTGCTCATTCTTATTTAGTTATTTTTTATTTTTTTCTCAATGATTCCCATATTTCCATCAAAACTTCCTCATTCTCTTGAGACCAACTCAATATTTTCTTTTTTTTATTCTTTGGAAGACTTCCTCTAATAATTGCATGAGAATTTATAGATATCAACGCTTCGTATTCAGCTATTGAGGCATGATAATGAGGAGGAAGATGGTCATTGTAGAAAAACTCTATCTTCACTCCGTCTATGATGAAAAAAGTTGGCATAATTTGTTATCTAATTAGATTACAAATCTACTGGCTTTTTTTTCTGAAGTCAATCTTATTTAAAGTTTTTTTGAAGTAGAAACTTGAGGTCAGCCTTTCTCTCGTTCTGGATGGTGAACCGCTTTTTGTTCTTAGATAACTTGAAATTGAGATGATTACCTATCCCAGGTGTTGTCTTGGTAGTGTTACATAAAGTGAGCCGCCTTCCAGAAGCTTTTTTCGGGCTTCTTCCTTAAATTTGTCGTAATCGAATTGCTCTTTCTTGCTCATATTGTGTCAAAGTTATTGGTTTTTTTAACCTTTTGCTTTGACACACTTTTTGTAATAGTCTCTCAAGCTATTCAGTTTTTTATGTTCTAAGCATTCATATTTTCAATAATTCACTCAAATTGATTACAGACAAAGCAATTTTCTTGGATTGATTTAACAATTGTACATTTATTCAGATCAATATAGATAATTTTGGAGTACTCCCAAGGCTTATGAGCTTTTGATCTTTTTGTAAGCTTGGATTTTACAGCCCCTTCTGAATCTCCGAATTCAAATAGATGATATCTACCGTCCTTCAACTTTATGATTGTGATCTTAGGGTGATTCACTTTTGTTGACTTTTTATCTGCTAGTGCATCTTCGATATCTTCAAAACTCGTACGCCATATAGACCAAACTCCTTTACGACTTATATCAATAGTGCCTATAGATTCAGCAACTCTAATATTTCGATAATTACCACCAGGCTCTTTTACATATTCATAATACAAAAAAACACATATAAAAAGCACCCCACATACAACAACATATCTAAAATATTTCTTCGGGGTAAAATATTTCTTTGAAAAAAGTACTTTTTTCGAAGACTTTTGAAATTTAGATTTTTCATTAAATCGGTTGAGCGATGTTCCTTCTTTGAGGCTTAATATGTTTTGTTGCACCTCCGGGTCTTTTCTTACAAGTATTTCACTTCCTTGATTTTCCTTTATGAATTTTATTAATTCTAAAAAATCATTTACCAAGCGATTATCGATATAACGCTCTGAATCAGTAAAACTGATACGCTCAAGCCTGCGTCGATTAAATCGATTTAAAATGAGCTTGATCTGTGTTCTATATTCTGAATTTTCGAACAATACTCTATCTAAAAAACGTACACCATCTAATTCTCTTGCTTGAGAAATATAATTATTTTCAATATATCTCAATAATTCACTTGTTGAACAAATCATAATCAGAATCCTACTTGTTTTAGAAAATGACTGAGGTTTATTTCGATAACTCCGTTTTTAAATAAAAAACAAGGCCACATTAGGAAATTAGAGTTGTCTTACACCTTTTGAACAGTTTACAGAAGAGAGAATAATTGATACTCTTTTCTTGGCTGAGAAAAAATTGATTGCCACTAAAATAATTTTTTGATTTCCTTTCGACTTTGTTATCGTATTAGAATGCAGGTCTTAGCTTCTATCCAACTTTCACTTTTAGGTTTTCTCACTAGCTTGCTCTTTTCAATTCATTGATTAACCATTCAAGTCGATTTCTTGCAACACTAATTAAATCTAAAAATGTCAAGTATTTTATTCCTTCTTGAACATCCTTTATTGACTTTTCTATCTTTCCGCCCATTAGGATTATTTCTATAGGCTGATTTCCGAAATACTGTCCAAGTTCATCTTTGTATTCCAAAGCTTGTCTTTCAGTATCTCTAATCAATGTAAAACTTGGTCTCTTAAATTCAATCAAAACTAACTTTCTACTTGTCGTGCGACCAAGTAATAAATCAGGTCTATTGAGTTTTTTCTTTCCTTTATACTTTTTGTCAAGGACGTTTCTGATAGCTGTTTTCAAATTCGTGTCAGAGAAAATGACAGAATACTCATCACCTATTATCCAAGTGTTATTTTCTAATGCCTTGTGTATGTCTCTTTCAAGAGTCTTCGGGTTTTGAATTAAGACAGTAATTTCATCCAAAAATCTCAATCGGTTAATTGCTTGACTTGTCACTATACTCATCTCCAAAAAACCAAATTCAGATAAAGCAGTTGCAAATTTTTCTACATCGCTATTTCTGGTATCTTCAATATTTTGAATGATGTCCCAATAATGGTCTTTTTCCATTGCTGAAATCATAACGGAAATTACAGCGTTAATTCTTTCCTCTGTCTCACCATAAAATTTTTCCAAAGTTCTATATAATGCTTTTCTTGCAAACGGTTGCTTATACTCAGGAAGTTTTGCTAATTCTTTATTTATCTTTCTTTGATACCTTGCACGAGCCATTTTCATATCAGTCGCAAAGACCTCATCAACGGAACTCTTTAATTCTTTGGTAGTCTCCTCTTTGATTGAAGTAAATAGCTTACTATTGTCTACAATTGCCCCCCAATCAGCAGTAACATCATCTTCCAAATCATCGCATATTATCTCTCCGTAAACTCTATTTTGAAGCTTTTTTGGAATTAATTCATCATCACTTAAAAAATTTGAAGGTCTTCCTATTGCTTTGCCTCCAACTTTTGTTACTAATCCTGCTCGTTTAATCGGTTTGTTTGTGATAGTATAATTTACAATGGCTTTCTTCCCATTAATTTCAAATTCCTTTGTATATGACTTACCTTGTAAATCAAGAACTCCAATTTTTTGATCGTTAATAAAAATATCGAAATCTAATTCCCGCCCATATTCCCACATTAAAATCTCTTTCATTTTCTCGGGATTTGGAAAATGTAGATTCTGGTTTAAAACACTTAGGGTTATTTTGGTCCCCTTCTTAATCTTAGGGCAACTTTCTGAAGATATAGGAAGAGGTACTTTTTCTAAATCGTAATTGCTTTTTGCGAGTTCGCTCTTATCAATAATTAATGTCGTTTTCTTTCCAGCAGCAAATGTTTCTATCCTCATTAAATCTGCAATCATCAACCCAGCAAATTTTCCAATTCCCTTTCTTCCTTTAACTTTTCTTCCTTTTCCTCTAGTAGTACTTCCTTTTCTTGAAATTCTACTATTTGCAACGTTTAGATATTCGCTTCTAACTTCATTTTCTTTCATTCCCGTGCCGTCATCTTGTATAACAATTTTCGGATTTGGCTTCAATTCATCTGGAAATTTAATTTTTACATTTTCAGAGTCAGCATCATAAGCATTATCAACTAATTCTTTGATTGCATATTCAATTGACCGATAGGTTTCGCCTAAAAGTTCTGCAAGTTTAGTATCAACTTTGAAATATGCGTTTTTGCTCATTTATCCTATGTTTTGATATTTCCTTTTTTTTGATTGTTTAGAACGATTCGGATTTAGCTTGACTGACAAAAGAACATGATCATTAAAAATGGTACGTATTCACTTTCCCTTAATAAGGGGTTATTTTCCTAAAAATTTATTCATAAAATGAATCATATCGTTCGTAGACATATTTTGTCGTAGTTGTTGCATTCTTTCCATTAAGTCTGATTGATTTAGAAGCGTTGATTCAATATTTTCTTCTTCCTCTTCTTTGCCTAAAACTTTTTTTAAGGAGTTTATATTTCTATCAAAGTTTTCAACATCTGTTTCTGAAAATAAAGAACCTAAATAACTTCTAAACACTCTAAGTTCAAACAATCTAGACTCTGCCATTATATAGGTTAATTGTTTAAGTTCTTCAATTGCATTTTCTCCTTCTTGGGCTAATTCTGATAACTGTTCTCCGACTGTAAATGAGGCTTCTTCTACTGCCACTTGTTTAGTCTCTCTCAAAAGCTGCATTATATTAGCATCTATGGCATTAAATTCAGTCCTGCTTTCTTCACTTATTCTACCTTGGATTTTTTCTCTTCTAATACGATTATACCGGGAGTATAGAGATACAATTTGATTTTCCAAATCATCATCCTCAAGTAATGAAATAAAGCTTCCTAACTTTTCCAATGCTGAATCCGTTTTTCCTTGCATCAAGGTATTCTTGACATCAGAAAACAATTTATTTATTTCAGAAATTTTCATGTATTGTTAATTTAATTTTCTTATTTCTAACAATAGTGAATTTCATGTATCCTTCCAAAAAGGATCAAATGTATATACCCCCATCTACTATCCCACACTCCAACTTTTCTCCAAATTTATTTTTCAAAACAGGTAAGCATCCAAGCCGAATCCATCAGCTCTTCATACAAACCAGGGTTTAAAAATGCACGATAAGAATTCCTAATATATTACAATTCCCACAATATTGCCAGGGGGTATGCACTGCATCATTAAAAAAACATGCACCAATTGGGTGAGTTTTGGGTTTCGGGTTCAGGGTTTCAGGCGGCCCAATCGTATTTTCAGCCTAAAGGCCAAAAACCGGACACCCTGAACGGGTGTAGTCCATTTCCATTTTAAAAAAGCTAATTTTTATCCCTGTCGCTACCCTACTCTCGCCGCTTACCCGCCAAGCCTTCCTCCGTCCGCTGCACCGGCCGGATCGTGCCATCCTCGTTAAAGTAAAGATAATCAGCGCAGATGTGGCGCTGCCTTTCCCGCTTGTCACAGGCCTCGCCGGTGTCGATCCAGCGGTGGTAAAACAGGATCCACTGCCCCTCGTATTCGACGATGGAATGGTGGTTGTTGCTGTTGTGCTCCTGCTCCATGATGGTGCCCTGGTAGGTCCAGGGGCCTTTGGGCGAGTCAGCCATGTAGTAGGTGATCACCCGATTGCCTTCGGGCATGCTGAAGTAGTATTTATCCTTTCTCTTGAATACCCAGGGGCCTTCCATCTTGGGTTCGTAGCCGCCCATGTCCATTTTGATGAAGTCGCCTTTGATGCTGAGCATGTCGTCGGCCATTTCGGCGACGAAGTAATCGAAGCTGCTGCCGTGGAAGTAGATGTAGGCCTGGCCGTCCTCATCCACAAACAGACAAGGGTCATTGGCGTAGGGCTGCGTCCATAAGGGACCGCCGATGGCATCTTTGAAAGGACCAGTGGGTGAGTCGCTCACGGCGATGCCGATGCCCATCCACTTGGTGCTGTTTTCGGGATTGACCCGGTCTTTGAAGCCCGTGCCGGCCGGAAAACAGAAATAATACTTGCCGTCTTTGTAGGCGCAGTCGGGCGCCCAGGCGAAATTGTCTGCCCAGGAGAGGTCTTCTACAGACAAGACAGCGCCGTGGTCGGTCCAATTGATCAGATCATCTGAGGAAAAAACATGCCAGTTCTTCATCCAGAAGTCTTCCTGGCATTCTTCGTCGTGGGAAGCGTAGATGTACAGTCGCCCGTCTTGCCAGACGTGAGCGGAGGGGTCGGCCGTCCGGATGTTGCTGCCGAAGTTGAGGGGGTTTTGGGAGTTTGCGAGAGTAGTGAGGAAGAGCATTAAAATTAAGGGGAAAGTGGGTTTGAAATTCATGCTTGTTATCTTTAGATATATTATTTCGCTTTTATTAGTGGCCATTTACCAAGATACTCATTAGCCAGCTAAAGCTCCTTATCGTGGCAAACTGATTGAGTTAAATTTTTAACTGCCGAATATGATTCGGACTTGAGCAAGCTAAAGCATGCTCTCCGGGCAAACTGAAGTTTGCTGTCCGGTAGTGGTCCAGGGGAAATTATTCATTCCATTGTCCGGGTTCATTCCCCCCCCTTTCGTATACAAATTTCCTCCATTGGCCGATTCCCGCCCGTATCCAAGACTTATTCCTTATTTTTAAGGTCTATTTTATTTTTTGTAAGCTACTTGAGGGTAGAAAATAGAAGGACTTTTTAGGTCATAGGTATGGAGTAACAGGTATGAAAGTATAACAAAATCCCTGGAACCCTGGAACCCTGGAACCCTGGAACCCTGGAACCAAATAAAATCCTTCTACCATCTACTTTCTACCAATTAAAAACCTAGATTTATGAAGCAAATACTTACTCCTCTCATCACCCTGCTGCTACTCTCAGGCATGGCCTTCGGCCAACAAATCGACGTTGAGCAGCTCAAAGGATTGAAAATTCGCAACATCGGACCGGCCGGTATGAGCGGCCGTGTGACCACCATCGATGTGGTGCTCAATGAACCCGATATTATTTATGCCGGAACGGCCTCCGGTGGCGTCTGGAAATCGACCAGCGGCGGCATCGATTGGAAGCCGATCTTCGATAAAGAGGCCACCCAATCCATCGGGGCCCTGGCCATTCATCAGAACAACCCCAGCGTAGTTTGGGTGGGTACCGGTGAAGGGAACCCTCGTAACTCGCACAATAGCGGAGGCGGGATCTACCGTTCGCTGGATGCGGGTCGCAACTGGAAACTGATGGGCCTGGAAGCTACGCGTAACATTCACCGCGTAATCATCCACCCTACAGATCCTGATATCGTTTATGTAGCCGCTTTTGGCTCTATCTGGGGGACCAACCCGGAAAGAGGTGTTTACAAAACCACCGACGGCGGAGAGAACTGGGAAAAGGTGCTCTACGTCAATGAATCCGTTGGTTGTGCCGACCTGGTCCTGGATCCCTCCAATCCAAATAAACTGATCGCTGCGATGTGGGAATATGGTCGGAAGCCTTGGACCTTCAACTCGGGTGGCGAGGGCTCTGGCATGTATGTCACACATGACGGCGGCAAAACCTGGGAAGAGCGCACCGAAAAAGATGGGTTGCCCAAGGGTAAACTGGGCCGTATGGGACTGGCCATTGCGCCTTCTAAACCAAGTGTAGTGTATGCCCTAATCGAGGGCGAAAAAGAAAATGCCATCTATCGCTCCGACGACGGGGGCTTTACCTGGAACAAAAGAGGTACCCGCAACATCGGAAACCGTCCGTTCTACTATGCCGATATTTTTGTGGATTCTAAAAATGAGAACCGTTTATACAGCATTTTCTCTTTGGTGAATAAAAGTGAGGATGGCGGAAAAACTTTTGAGACACTCCTCCCCTACTCCGGCGTTCACCCGGATCACCACGCCTGGTGGATCCACCCGGATGATCCGAATTACATCATCGATGGAAACGACGGGGGCTTGAACATCTCCCGCGACGGAGGCGATTCCTGGAGATTTATCGAAAACATTGCGGTGGCACAGTTTTACCATATTAATTATGACATGTCCATTCCTTACCGTGTGGGCGGTGGTATGCAGGATAACGGCTCCTGGGTCGGCCCGAGCCACTCGCTGGAAGCAGGCGGTATCCGCAACTCGGCCTGGCAGGAGATCTTCTTCGGAGACGGTTTTGATGTAGTTTTCCACCCTACGGAAAAGAATCTCGCTTACGGTATGTCTCAGGGAGGTAATGTCGGTCTGGTGGATATGGAAACCGGCAAGAGTACCTTCATCCGTCCGACACATCCGGACACCGTAGAACTCCGCTTCAACTGGAATGCAGCCATTGCACAAGATCCATACAATGATTGTGGTGTATACTACGGCAGCCAATTTTTGCACAAAAGCCTCGACTGTGGCCAGAGTTGGGAGATCATTTCTCCGGATTTGACCACCAATGATACCACTAAACAAAAGCAAAACGCATCCGGTGGTTTGACCATCGACGCTACCGGTGCTGAGAACTTTACGACTATTGTTTCCATTGCTCCTAGCCCGGTAGATGAAAACGTGATCTGGGTAGGTACAGACGACGGAAACCTGCAACTTACTCGCGACGGCGGCGACAGCTGGACCAACCTCGCCGGCAAACTATCCGATGTCAAACCCGGTGCCTGGATTCCTCAGATCGTAACTTCTGATAAAAATGCGGGGGAAGCCTTCATCGTTGTGAATGACTATCGCCGCGATGATTGGAGACCATTTGTTTACCACACCACTAACTATGGCCAGACCATCAAGCGTATTGTGGATGAAAAACAAGTGGATGGATACGCCCATACAGTTGTACAAGATCCTGAAGAGCCCAATTTATTGTGGGTTGGTACCGACCGCGGCCTGTACTTGTCGATCGACGGCGGTAAAAACTGGAATAAATGGATGAACGATTATCCTTCCGTCCCCACCATTGACCTAAAAATCCATCCGCGTGACGGCGACCTCATCGTAGGTACTTTCGGTCGGGCAGCCTGGATACTGGATGACATCCGTCCGATCCGCGAGATTGCCAAGACGAAAGGAGAAGTACTGGCCAATGCCTTCCGCGTATTTGACGCACCGGATGCCTACCAATTTGAGTACCGTTCCTTCCAGGGCGTTCGTTTTGGAGCCGATGCCATGTATTACGGAGAAAACAAGCGCGGTGGAGCCATGATGACCGCCTGGTTGAATCCTGATTCGATCAAGATCGATGAGAAGCGGAAAAAGGTCAAAGTGCAGGTATACGATGAAGGCGGCGCCTTGATCCGTACCTACCACACGCAATTGGATACCGGCATGAACCGTACCTACTGGAATATGAGCATGGACGGCGTACGTTCGCCCAGCAGAAGAGATGCCCGTCCGGATGCCGACCTGCCCTCTGGTCCGCAGGTATTGCCGGGCACTTATAAGGTGGTCTTCAGTTTTGATAAATACAAGGATTCCACCATGGTTAAGGTCAACACAGACCCGAGGATACCTGTAAAAATAGCGGACTTGCAGGCGAACCTGGAAGTTTACAAGGAATATTCCGGATACGTCAGCAAGGCTGCTGATGCGTATGATCAATTGAAGGAAGCCAGCAAATCCATCAAACTGGTAGAAACCATGGCCGCTAATATGGAAAAAGAGGAGAAAAAGGAGATGATGAAAGAGATAAAAGCCATAAAGAAAAGCCTGACAGCGGTAGAAGAGAAGTTTGTTGGACCGGACGATGTACCCAAGGGACAGCCACGACCGGACGATTTCTTTACCCGTACTCTGAGAGGTCCCGGCCGTTATCTGGGATCTATGGAAAGCGGCGCCACGCAAGCTGTGAGCCGGATGATGGACCAGGTCAAAACAGGCTTGGCGGAGATCCTGGAAGAGGTGGATAATTTCTTCATGAATGACTTCACGAAGTTTAAGCAGATGGTGGAGAAGCAGGAGGAGCCTCCGGTGTTTAAGCCTTACGAAGCGGTTAAGATTGACAAGTAGTGCTTTGACGGCTGCTTAAATGAAGATCTGGTTCATTATTTTAGATCTTCTCTTTTGCACGCAGATGATGCAGATTTCGCAGATGGATGGTATCCGCGAAATTGGCATCATCTGCGTGCCTCTTTTCGATCTTTTTGTCTCCTCCCTCTCAAAGCTCCCCTTTTCCTTCTCCGATACCAATACAAAAGCATCTTTTTCCTTACCCATAAAACTTAGTTGGAAAGACATACGTTTATTATAGGTTAAAAACAAAACCTTGAAAATGATAAACTCAAAAGCCACTTCTTACGAATTTGAGATAGTGGAAGACGACTTTTTAAACGTACAGCAATTCACACTTTCCAACGGGCTTCAACTTTTTTTAAGTGTCAATAAGGACGAGCCCCGTATTTTCACCAATATAGCCGTCCGCGCCGGATCGAAGCAGGACCCACCCGAAACTACCGGCCTGGCCCACTACATGGAGCACATGTTATTCAAAGGCACCAGTAAGATCGGCACTCTGAATTGGGAGGAGGAGAAGAAGTATTTGGAACACATTTCTGAATTATACGAATTCCATCGCCAGACGGACGATCCCGAAAAGAAGAAAGAGATCTACAAAGAGATCGACCGCTTATCCAACGAAGCGGCCCGCCTGACGGCCACGAATGAATACGACAAATTAGCCAGCTCTGTCGGAGCCAATAAAACCAATGCCTACACCTGGGTTGAGCAAACCGTCTATGTCAACGAGATCCCCTCCAATGAGCTGGAGCGCTGGATGGAACTCGAAGCGGAACGATTCAGCATGATGGCCCTGCGATTATTCCATACTGAATTAGAAACCGTGTATGAGGAGTTCAATATCACGCAGGACAATGACTATCGGAAAGTCGGCAAAGTAGTCAGAACAGAGTTGTTTCCCAATCATCCCTATGGTACGCAAACCACCATTGGAGAGCCGGAGCACCTGAAAAACCCCTCTCATGTCAATATTCAGCGCTTTTTCAGCACTTATTACGTGCCGAATAATATGGCCATTCTACTAGCCGGTGACTTTGATCCTAATGAAGCAGTGCAATGGGCAGAAAAACATTTCGGTGGGTATGAAAAAAAAGAAGTTCCACCCTTTAGCTTTGAGGAGCAACCGCCCATAAAGAGCCCGGTGATTAAAGAAGTATTAGGGAAAGAAGCTCCTTATGTGCAATTGGCCTGGAGAACCGGAAGTGCTCAGAGTAAAGATATGCTTTACTATTTGCTGATCAGCAACCTATTTTATAATGAAAAGGCCGGTTTGTTAGACATCCACCTCAATCAGCAGCAAAAAGTGCTCAATGCTTCTGCCTATCATCTTCAGCATGAAGATTACGGTATTTTTAGTCTTTATGGACGTCCCAGAGGGGAGCAAAGCCTGGAGGAGGTAGCGGAACTTTTAAAAGAGCAAATAGAAAACCTAAAGGCCGGCGAGTTCGAGGACTGGCTACTGGAAGCCATACATCATGACCTGCAATTGGAGCGCTATATCCTCACCGAATCTAATCAGGCCCGGGTTAATGCTTTAACAAATACCTATGTGTTGGGCATCAGCTGGAAAGATTTTATTAAGCAGCTTAACGAGATCAAACACATTACTAAAGACGAACTGGTTTCTTTTGCCAAAGAGAATCTCAACAATAATCACGTCCAGGTTTATAAACGGCAAGGAGAAGACACCTCTGTCATTAAGGTTGAAAAGCCGCCAATTACGGCCGTTCCTTTGGACCGAACTGCTACTTCAGAATTCGGCCGATCTTTTTTGGCTAAAAAAGGAGAACGGCTGAGCCCTGTTTTTGTAGATTACGACCAGGCCATACAGCAAGTGGATTTAACGAATGGGCTTCGCATTAATTGGGTAAAAAATCCGCATGAACATCTGTTCAGGATGGATTTCATCTTCGAAATGGGCAAAGCCAATGATCTTCAGTTGCCTTTAGCCCTTACGTATTTGCCGTATTTAGGCACCAGCCGATACAGCCCCATCGAAATTCAGCAGCAGCTGTATAGATTAGGCTTGTCAATCGATTACTATGCCGGTCAGTACCGTTCGTACGTCAGCATTTCGGGCTTGGAAGAATCCGCAGAAGAAGGACTGGCACTTTTGGAACATTTGATCCGGGAAGCGCAGCCTAATTTGGAAGCTCTTGAAAATGTCAAAGCAGATATTTTAACTAAAAGAGAGAATGCTCAAAAAAGCCGGAATTTCATTGCCAGAACGGGTCTGATGAATTTTGGAAAATACGGTTCTCAGTCTCCTTTGAGCTATAAACTGAAAGCGGCGGAACTACAACAGATTCAAGCGGAGGCCCTGATCGGGCAGATCCGTCAGTTGTTTGACTATCCGCACGAGTTGTATTACTACGGCCAAAGGGATATTTCAAGCGTTAGCCAATTGTTGATGCGGCACCACAAAATCAGCACGCCTTTTAAGTCGATTCCCCCTGCCAGGGAGTTTGAGGCAGTGGACAATGCCCAAAATCAGGTTTTCATTTTGGATTTCCCGATCGTTCAAACGGATGTGTTGATGGTTTCTAAAGGAACGCCACACTTTGATCTGGAAGAATACCTCTACAGTAATGTTTTTAATGACTACTTCGGTTTTGGCTTATCATCCATTGTATTTCAAGAAATTAGAGAATCCAGGGCACTGGCTTATTCGACCTATGCGATGAACGAATCGCCTTCCAGAAAGGGCCAATCGCATTTTTTCAAAGCTTATGTAGGTACACAACCTGACAAGTTGCAGGAAGCTGTCGGTGCACTGCACGGGATCATTCAGGATATGCCGATGGCGGACTCTCAGCTTGAGCACGCTCGTCAGTCGATCTTGAAAAAGATAGAAAGTGAACGAGTCACCCCTGCCCGACAATTTTGGGAATATAAAAAGAATCTGGACCGGGGGCTACAGGGAGATATCCGTGAAAAACTGTATGATTTCACCCAGCAGTTGACCCCAGAGTCCTTATTGAACTTCCAGATGGAACGAATCCGCGACCGTCAGTTCAATGTTCTTTTACTGGGTGATCGAAAAAAGCTGGACATGAAGTATTTGTCGGGCATCGGCCCTGTTAAAGAAATCAGCCTGGAGGATGTCTTTGGAGAAAAATAAATCTTTCTTAAGCCCTTTGGAGCGTATTGAGGGTCCATTACTTGAGGAAAGAGGTGTCAAGTTATGGATGAAGCGGGACGATCTGCTTAGTGAGGATAACCATCATGCTTTTTGCGGCAACAAATGGCGCAAGCTTAAATACAACCTGATCCGGGCAAAATCCGAAGCTCACGATACCTTGCTGACATTCGGAGGGGCCTATTCAAACCATATAGCGGCGGTGGCCAGTGCCGGACAGGTTCGCGGGTTTCATACGATTGGCATCATTCGTGGAGAGCGAATGACGCCTTTAAATCCCACACTACAATTTGCTGAAGCATGCGGCATGCAGCTCCATTTCGTGAGTCGCTCTGCCTATAGGAACAGACATACCAACTCCTTTTTATCGGAACTCAGCCATCAATTCGGAGATTTCTTCCCTATCCCGGAAGGAGGAACGAACCAACTGGCTTTAAAAGGTGCCGCCGAATTAGGCGAAGAAATCAATCAGCAATTAGCCGGCGGCCCTCCTGATTATGTAGGTGTATGCTGTGGCACTGGAGGCACCCTGGCCGGGCTTATTACCGGCAGTGATCCCCAAACCAGCTTGCTGGGATTTTCAGTACTGAAAGGAGACTTTCTCACCAAGGAGGTCCAACAGTTGCTCAACGAAAGTTCCTACACCGGGCAGCATTCATGGCACATTCATACCCAATATCATTTCGGAGGATACGCCAAATTCGACCAGCGACTCATTGATTTCATTAATTGGTTCGGAGAAAAAAAAGGCATCCTGCTGGATCCGATTTATACGGGCAAAATGATGTTTGGAATTTGGGACTTGATAGAAAAAGGGCATTTCCCAAAAGGAAGCCGGATAGTGGCCGTTCATACAGGAGGGCTGCAGGGGATTGAGGGGTTTAATGAGCGCTTTGGGGAGTTAATAAAAAAATAGGAGGCTTTCGGCGATGCCGAAAGCCTCTTGTTTTTATTTTAAATTCACCCTTCCAAATCGCTGTCCGTCATCGTATCTGACAACATAAGCACTTGGGAAGCCACTATTTTTTACATTCTGTAGGGCCTGCTTGGCTTCTTCGGCAGAGAAATACCGGGCCAGCAAGACTCTTGTCAGGTCCTTTTCGATCAGGTACTCTGTTTCAAGATCTCCAAAGCCGATCACTTTATCAAAAATTGGTTTGGATGGATCGTACTTGCGTAGAGAAATCATCTGCACTTTGTAGTACGTTCCGTTGAAACGCGGTGCGCTGGAGCGGTACTCTAATCGATCTGAAGGTGCCAGACCTCTGGCGGTGTATTCTACCTCATCATCTGTAAGCGGCGGATTATTATCCACTACTTCCTCTTCTTCTTCAGGGACGACAGGAGGCAGTGATTCTGTATCCTCTTCCGGTTTGTCGACTACCACTTCTTCTTCCGGCACCTCTGGTGTCAGATAGACAGGCTGTCCGTAGGTTGTTTTTTCCGGATCAGAGGTAACGATCTGGTAAGAGGTAGGCTCATAGCCGGCACGTTCGATCTCCACTCTGAAGCGACGGTTCGGGATCAGGTCGAACTGATATGCGCCGGTTGGGAAAGAGCGGTTAAACAACTGAACATCCGTATTATCCGCATTAATTTGGAATAAAGACACGGTAATTTCAGACAGCGGCGCATTGGTGGCGGCATCAAATACATTACCGGTCAGGAACAATTGCTTAGGTTTGCTGCCGATCCGGAAGATATCATCATCCAGTGTGGACAATTTTTCACTTGGATGCGCTCGGTTGGAGGAAACGAAGCTGGTTCCTGAATTCACATCTTTATACAGGTAATAATCATCGGCACTGGAATTGTAAGGCAGTCCCATATTTTCGGGAGCAGCCCAGCTATTTCCATACCCTCTGGATTTCACTACATCAAATCCGCCGATCGACAAATGTCCGTTGGAAGAGAAGTACAGCGCCTGTTCGGACGGATCAAAAAACGGCGTGATCTCATCTCCGATGGTATTGATCACAGGTCCCAGGTTAACAGGGTCATTGAACTGATTATCGGTACCGGTCATACTGCGCGTTGAGAACCAGATATCCAGACCTCCTTTACCTCCTGCTCTGTTAGAAGCGAAATAAAGGATTTCCTGAGTACCCTGCTGAATAACAAAAGGATGGGTACTCGTTACGCCGCTAACGTTGATGCGGTCAGGTAGTGCTTCGGGCTGAGACCAGGCATTCCCGACTTTTCTGATGACGAAGATCTCGCAGCGGGACGTCAGGTTATTAAAGCCTTGATCATCATTACAGATGGTGAAATAGAAGCGTTGGCCATCGGCGCTAAGGGTACCATGACAAAAGTTCTCATTCTGGATGACGGGAAAGTTTTCGGGGATGGTCCCTTTCACCCAATCATCATTTACTTCCTGTGTGCGGTAAATACGAGCTCTGCCACCCATCGTGGAAGAGTAGTAAAGTACATTATTGGAGAAAGAAATGGGAGCGAACTCATTATCGTCGGTATTCACCCCTGAGGAAAGGTGGGCCAATTCCATATCGGGAGGTCCCTGAGCCAATAATTGCTTACCCAGATCACAGCCTTCAATTTCCTTTTGTACAATTTCTTCCAGAATGGCTTTGCCTTTTCCGGTATAGGTTTTGCGAAACTGCTCGAAGGCTTCCTTTGCTTTGTCGTATCGACTATCGCGTTTTAAAGACCGAGCGTATTTTAGGCCTACGAGTGGAAATTCATCATTTTTATCTTTTACATAGGAATAAGCTTCTACAGCCTTACGATAATTACGAAGTGTGTAATAGGCCTCACCAGCCTTAAAGATTAATTCTTCTTTTTTGGTTTTTTGCTTGTAAGCCTCTTCATAATTTTTGGCAGCCTCCGCAAGATTTCCTTTCTCCATTAACTCGTCGGCTAATTTTGCTTGTTTTCGCCAACTCAATTTTTTCTGGGCCGGCAGGGCGGTCACTAAAAACAAGCCCAAGAGTATTAAAACAAGTTTGTTTGCCATCATTAGTTGATTTTGTGAATTGTGCGTGTTTTGTAAAATTTCAGTATCAGTATTTTTTTCAAATAATTCCTTAAAAGAGGCGGGCACTCGCCGCCATCTTTCTAAATGCTATATTTCTGTGTTAAAATTGCATTCTTTTCATTGAAAATAAAAACATTTGTTTTTAATTTAATCATTCCTACCCCCTGATTCCGCTGAATTTTCCAGGAATCCCGGTAAAATGGATGTTCATGTGATAAATGATGCAGTAAAAGGAATGCGTTTAGTCTTGTTGAAGCAATTTGGCAATTTCAGGTGCAAAGTGCAAGTGCTCTAAGTGCTGCACTTTATGGGCAATGTCTTTAGGTTGATCCTCGGGAGCGACTTCACAAGCAGCCTGAAAGATGATGTTGCCCTCATCATAGGCTTCATTTACATAATGGATCGTTATACCGCTTTCTTTTTCACCATTTTCCTTTACGGCCTTATGTACATTCATACCGTACATTCCTTTACCCCCGAATTTGGGTAAAAGAGCTGGATGAATGTTGATGATCTTCCCCCGGTAGGCCTCTACTAAATAAGAAGGTACCAGCCAGAGAAAGCCCGCAAGTACAATTAGGTCAATTTGGTAATTATGTAATAGATTCAGTGTGTCTTTGGTTTGGTAGAAGGTCGATTTTTTTATCACATGCCGATCTATACCTTCTCTTGTGGCCATATCCAAAACAGGGGCATCTGCTTTGTTAGAAACAATCAGGCATACCCGGGCAATGCCCTCGTGCCGCTTAAAATACTCAATGATCTTCTCCGCATTCGATCCGCGCCCTGATGCAAATATGGCAATGTTTTTCACAACTCGAATAAAATATATTACAATTTATTAATTAAAGCAAATTAAATACTTGCCTACAGACGAACAGCCGCCTGCCGGTTTATTACTTGATGGCTCGATATTTAGAGGAATTGGTAGCATCAATCTGCGACATGACCTGGATAAACTTCGTTTGCTCCAATCGGTTCCCTTTCTTGAAAATTTCGATCACTTCATTGGACTTCGCATTGGAGAACATCTGTACGATCATGGAGTTTGGATAGGCCTGGTTAACATTCCCGATCTCTTCGAGCGACTGGATCATGATGGCCCGCCCGGCATCCACGTCACTGGCCATTACATCCAAAGCCTGACGATGGTACTGATACATAGCCTGACGATAAGGCCTGACCCGCGGAGACAGTAAATTCTCAATCATCCAGAAGCGGTTGCGATCGCCATCCAAAGATCTCCAGCCTGGATTGGCCGTCGCAGCTGCCTGAGGAATATTGTTAAGGATCTCCTGTGCCGTTTGCAAATAAGGTTCTCCTCCATATAATCCAAAGCTGTCGTAGTCCAGTCCGATGATAATGTAGGCATAGAAAGACAAAACAGCCGACAGATTATCGTTAAAGCCATTGATGGAAAACTGAAGCGGCTCGAATTGCTCATAGGTAAAGGGGACGTCCCGATCGATGTGGTTGATCAGGGTTGTTTCATAGTCAGTGCCATATACAGGACGGGAAGCCTGGATAGCCAGATCCGCCTTGAAGCTAGTCGGTCCTCTTTCTTCCTGGATAGTCAGCAGAAAATTGCAGTTGATCCGTTCTTCGGGTTCAAAATAATCATTGGTCCACTTTTGATTATTCAGGAACTCATTCATAGTTTGTTCCAAGGTTTCAAAAACCTTTGGATCAACGGTTTGCAGCTTTTGTACATTCACACGCACATTCGCATTCAATTCCTGTGCCCAAAGGGCACTGCTTCCGGAAAGCAGGAGTACTAAAGCAAGGATCACTCTCATTTTTCTTTCGTTTTATGTTTAGACGAAATATTTTCGTTTGGTAATGCTTTTTACTACAAAAAGACGAACAAATCTAAAAAAGATTGCTTGTGTGAATGGGTATTTGGTGTTTCTTAATTACTTCAAGTTGTATAAAAGGTAATTGTAGGGACCTTCAAACTTGTGGTCATTACAAGTAGCCCTGGCAGCCAGGTATGACGCCTCGCTTTCTGGAACTTAACAAACTTGTCCTACCAAGGCAATAACTTTACCTCTAGTTTCATCTGGTAACTGCCCCCACTCATTTAAGGAGCTTCTGTAGCTCTCCTATAATATCTTTAGCCACCTCCGATTTAAGTTTCAGCTCAAAGTTTTTCTCCGTTTTATCCCGAAAAAGGAAGCGCACCCTATTCGTATCATGCTGAAAACCCGCTCCTTTTTCATTCAGAGAATTCAGTACGATGAAATCCATATTTTTGGCCTCGAGCTTTCTCAAAGCATTTTCTTTTTCATTCTGGGTTTCCATGGCGAAACCGACGATCACCTGTTGTTCCTTCTCTTTACCCAGGCTAGCTGCGATATCCGGTGTGCGAACTAATCCGAGACTCAGCTGGTCACCCGTTTTTTTAATCTTGTGCTCGGCTCTCTCAGCCGGTCGGTAATCAGCCACAGCCGCTGCCAGTACTGCGGCATGGCAGTCAGGGAAGCGAGTCCTGGCCTTTTGGTACATCTCCTCAGCCGATTCAACCAGCTGCAGCTTGATATTAGGATGAGCCGGCCTAAGATGCGTCGGCCCCAGTATGAGATCCACTTTGGCCCCCAGGCGGGCAGCTTCCTCGGCTACAGCAATCCCCATCTTGCCGGAAGAGCGATTGCCCAGATAACGAACAGGATCCAGGGCCTCGATGGTCGGGCCGGCCGTAACCAATATTCTTTTTCCTTTTAAGGGTCCGTCACTAAAATGCTCATTGATCAATTCAAGGATGTTTTCAGGCTCTGCCATCCGGCCTTCACCGGACAAACCGCTGGCCAGTTCTCCTACCCCTACCGGGATCATCTGATTGCCGTAGGTTGTCAGTTGCCGCACGTTCCTTTGGGTAGCCGGATGATGCCACATATCCACATCCATGGCAGGCGCAAAAAAGACCGGGCATCTGGCAGACAGATACACAGCCACCAGCATATTATCGCACAAGCCCAGTGCCAGCTTGGCCAATGTAGTGGCTGTCGCCGGAGCAATGATCATGACATCGGCCCAAAGACCAAGATCCACATGGTTATTCCAGCTGCCCTCGCTGCTGACTTCCGTCCAAACCGGATTTTTTGATAAAGTAGATAAGGTAAGAGGAGTAATGAAGGTGGTAGCGGAAGGGGTCATGATAATCTTGACCTCTGCCCCTGCTTTTATGAACAAGCGGGTCAGTTGTGCCGCTTTGTAAGCAGCGATACTTCCGGTAATCCCGAGCAGGATTTTTTTCCCTTGGAGATTTTCGCTCATAAGTATTGAATAAAAGTTGATCCACACGCCTGGGCGTGCGGATCAACTTTTATTAAAAACCTCTTTTCTTACGATCGTTATAACGGTAATAAATTTCGTCTTCCAGAAATTCTTCCAATGCAATAACAGCCGGATTCGGCAGCCGTTCATAGAACTTGGAGATTTCAATCTGCTCCTTGTTTTCGTTTACTTCTTCAATGGTATCGGAAGAAACAGCAAATTCTTCCAGTTTTTGATGAAGTTCTCTCTTCAGCTCCACGGACAATTGCTTAGAGCGTTTAGAGATAATAACCAGCCCCTCATAAATATTACCAGTTTTTTCACTCATAAAATTTACGTCTCTGGCACTCACATTGGGATCAAGTCCCTGAACTTTTGTTTTGATGTCAGACATCTCTTAAATCATTTAATTTCTTTGCTGAAAAAGTTTGAATATCTCTCATTTCTCGTCGAAACTCGCTATCGGTATATCTGGCCAAAAACTCTTCGGCCATTGTCTTTGCTTCTTCAAAACGTTCGATCTGCCGGTCAATGACACTGTTTTGGGCCAGCAGAAAAGCTGCACGGGCCATCCAGTAACGGACTTCCTCGGCATTATCCGTTTCGGGGAAATCCTTTAACAAATTATCAAAGGTCCAGATAGCAGATTGATAACGCCTCAGATCAAAGTAAAGTTTAGCTTCTTCAAAAGCTTTACGTTCCAGTTTTTTCCTCAATTCATCTATCAGGCGGTTACATTCTTCCACCCGTTCATCCTGGGGATAGGTATTCACATACAACTGAAACCCATCAATCGCTTTTTGAGTATACGACTGATCCAGTCGAAAGGTTGGGGAAAGCTGGTAATTAGAATAGGCTTCCATAAAATCAGCCTCTGTGCGAAAGCGGCTGGTACTATAGGTTTGAGAAAAGTTTTTAAAGTAATAGGAAGCTAATATATACTGCCTGGTATAATAATAGGTGTAGGCATATTTAAAATAAATATCCTCTGACTCTTTGCGGCCCCGATAACTATTCAAAGCTAATTCCAAAAGAGACTGCGCCTTCTGATATTCTTCAGCTTCATAAAACTCCAAAGCCGTTTTGTATATCAATTCAGGATTGTTGCTGGTCCTTACTTTTTCAAACTGGCTCTTGCAGGAAAACAGACCTACCATTAAAAATGCCAGTAAAAACCTGGAAAAAATACTAATCTTCGCCATAGGGATGCAAAATTACGGTAAATTTATTATTATTTCAACTTAATTTATTGCCTTTAGATGTAGATTGCATGATCAAAGGAAAACCGTTTGACCAAGCTGAGATGCTAGGCCCTCCTTCGTCGGGCCGATGCTGGGATACTGATGCGGCCTGCAGCCGCATGATGCTGACGGCTGAATTCGTTTAAATTCAGTACCCATTACTAATCGTTGAATTTTATCAAACGTCCAGTATCCTTACGCCGAAGGCGTAAAAAGCAACTCAACATCGGCCCGACGAAGGAGGGCCTAGCATCACAGCTAGCGAAACTGGACCAACTTTGATTCAAGCCAAGCTAATTTAGCCTCTCAACAAGGAGTCAAAAAACAGGAAAAAAGTTGTATACATGAAGCAACTGGATGAATTCAGGATTTTTTACAACAAGACCATTCACCCGGAACTCTTGCGTATGGAGCGCTTGCGCCTCAGGCTGATCCGTTTGCTCTTTTTTTCCTCTATTATGCTGATCGGCATCATCATTCTTGAAATATATTTACAGTTATTAATTATCACTCTTTTTCTGAGTATCCCCATTGCCAGCCTGATCGTCTACCTGGGTTACCGGGTCCGGAAGTTTAAGAGGACCTTCAAGCCCAATGTAATGAACCTCATCCTGGCCTTTATTGATGACGGGCTCAACCGAGGCTCACTTACCTATCAACAAAATGAATCGATCAGCCGGGAAATGTTCTTTGAAAGTGGCCTCTTTGTCAGCAAAGCTCCCTTTTTCAAAGGAGAAGATTTCATCAGCGGCATGGTAGGCGAGATGGAATTTGAGTTGAGCGAGCTGGATGTACGGCATGTATCTCCGGTTTCTAATAAACTGGATCAGGTCTTTAAAGGGGTATTTTTACACGCTTTTTTCCCTGAAGAAACAGAAGGAGAGATCAAAATATGGCCCAGAGATCGCTTCCACCACTATTCAAGGGCCGTGAAAGCCTTCACCTGGCAGGAGGCCATAAATGTAGATTATGAAGTCATGAACGATTGGTTTCGCTCTCAATTTGTCACCTACGCCTTGCCGGACACGCACGTCATCGGTATCCTCTCCGACCCGATGCAGGAAGCCCTGGCCAATTATGTATATGAAACCGGCAAGGAGCTATTCATGGCTTTTTCTGATCAGGATATTTATGTGGCTGTAAGCGAGGAAAAAGATATCCTGGAACCCAATGTTCTTCGATCCAATCTAAGCTTCGACCTGGTCCGTGAATTTTTTGAGGACGTACAGCTCTTGTTGAGAATTATCGAAGATTTTGACCGGACGCATTAAACCAATTGACCGAAAGGATGTTTTTTCGATGAGGAAAATAGCTTCCTGTAAAAACTGATTTTAATTTTTTCATAACTAAGTACCTGGATAAAATTAAGTATATATGCTTGTGGCTGCGGCCGTAAGCATATATTAGATGTTGTTCAATAATTTAATTATCAATGAAGAAAGTATTCATTCCACTTTTAGCTTTCGTGTTGACATTACAACTCAACTCGTGCGCCCAAAAGGCGACCTCGGCAGTTGATACTCAAAAAAAGACAGAAAGCTTTGCACCCACCAAGGAAGAAAAGTCTTTGCTCTGGGAAATATCCGGCAACGGCCTTGCTCAAACTTCCTATCTATACGGAACCATCCACATGATTGGAGCCGATGATTTCTTTTTAACCGAAAAAACAAAGGAAGCCTTTGAACAATCCAAGCGGCTGACCTTAGAGATCAATATGGAGGAAATGATGGATATGTCCAACCTCATGCCTCTGATGATGCAGTCGTTTATGAAAAACGACACCACCCTCAAAGACCTTCTGAGTGATGAGGAATACACCAAGGTCAAGGCTCATTTCGATAAGGTAGGCTTGCCGATGATGTTTGTAGAACGAATCAAGCCAATGTTCCTATCAGCTCTGGGTAATGAGGACCTGGCCAATATGGAGCAGACAGGCAATGTCAAATCTTATGAAATGGAGTTCGTCAGCATGGCCAAAGAAAAGGAAATGCCGCTGGCCGGGCTCGAAACAGCCGAATACCAGATGAGTATGTTCGACAGCATTCCATACAAAGCACAAGCCAAAATGTTGGTGGAAAGTATCGGTAGTAGTTCGGAGAAAGGTGAGGGCAAAGATCAGTTCAGCGAGTTGGTCAAATTGTACAAAGCCCGGGACCTGTACGGCCTGCAGGAAATGCTTCAATCTGATGATACCGGCATCAAGGATTATGAAGACCTGCTGCTGGTGAACCGCAACAAAAACTGGATCCCGGTCATGGAAAAAATGATGGCCTCAGAAATTGTCTTCTTCGCCGTCGGTGCCGGGCACCTGGCCGGAGAAGAAGGTGTAATTGCCTTGCTTCGCCGGAAAGGATATGACGTGAAGGCTGTTATCGAAAAAATGGAAGAATAGCAAAAGCCTGGTTTCTGAGGCTATAAACGTTAGCATGAACTAAGAGGCTTTCCTTCAATATCAATTTCAATGCAATATCAATTTTTTCTACTTTTGATATTGCCATTGAAATTGATATTGCTATTTTTCATGGCCGGAAAAATACTTAGAGCATGTTTAAACTTTACCCTTTGCAGGCCAAAAGCAACATTTAAACAT
>JAUIKE010000144.1 GCA_030430845.1 Bacteroidia bacterium
ATAATATTCTTTTGGGAGGTCGTTTTAAGAAAAAAACTTTGTTTTTTTCTTAAAACGACCTCCCAAATAAAATTTAATGGGGTGGGTAAAAACGAGGAACGAGTTTTTACACAACCCCTTATTCAAAAACATTGATTAGGTGAAAATACATGTCAAAACACTAGCGCGACTGGAAGAGGTACTGGCCAGAGAAATCGAAGAAATAGGCGGACAGGATATAGAGATCGGCAAGCGGATCGTCAGTTTTGAAGGCTCGATGAAACAGGTTTATCGAGCCAATTACGAATTGCGTACAGCTATCCGGGTTTTGATCCCCATTCAATCCTTCAAAGCCAGGGACGAAAGAGAGTTGTATAAAAATGTCGGCAAGATCGACTGGTCGGAATATATGGAAGTCAACCAGACCTTTGCCATTGACTCTGTAGTTAACAACACGCCGGCCTTTAATCATACCAAATATGCTGCCTTCAAAGCCAAGGACGCCATTGTTGATCAGTTTAGAGATAAATTCGGCCGCCGACCCAACGTCAGCGTTGATCAGCCCGATTTGCGCCTGAACCTGCACATCAGTAACGGCCAGGCCAGCATAGCGGTGGACAGCTCCGGCGATTCTCTGCATAAGCGCAATTACAGGACCCAAACCGGCCCCGCCCCCATCAATGAAGTATTGGCAGCCGGTCTGGTTATGCTATCCGGCTGGCAGGGCGACACCCTTTTCCTCGACCCCATGTGCGGAACGGGCACCATCCTGATAGAGGCCGCCAGCTACGCCTGGAACATACCGCCACAATTACACCGGAAGGAATTCGGCTTTATGAAGTGGCCTAATTTTGACCGAAGATTATGGAAAGAGATCGTTGAAAAAGCAAACAACAAGATTAAGCGCGAAGGGCCCATCATCATGGGTTCCGACAAGGACTTTAAATCCATTCGTATTGCTGAAGAGCATATTGAAGCGGCCGGTATGGAAGATAAAATCCAGGTGCAGCGCAAGAAATTTGAGAAGCTGGTACCACCTGAAGGGCCGGGCATCCTCATCATGAACCCGCCTTATGACGAGCGCCTCGGGATCAAGGATATTGGCGCCTTGTACAAGATGATCGGTGATCAGCTGAAGCAAAACTTTGCCGGCTATGAAGCCTGGATCATTTCATCCAATATGCAGGCATTTAAACAAGTGGGACTGCGGCCTTCGAAGAAGATTAAGTTGTACAATGGGCCCTTGGAGTGCAAGTATCAGCGGTATGAGATGTATGAGGGCTCTAAAAAGAAAAATCAGTAGGTGGCCTACCGGCCACCTACTATTTTTTTAGTAATCCGGATTCTGTGCAATATTCGGATTGGCATTCATTTCTGCATCTGGAATAGGCAGAATAAAGCGATCATTCGGATAAGTGATGGTACAAACATCCGCAGGAGCGGTGCAATCACCTCTTACTACGTCACGCTTCTTACGCATCAATTCCCAAAGGCGATGCCCTTCGTACATCAGCTCGATCCGCTTTTCTTCTTCTATTTCATCCAGTAAGTCCTG
Source organism: Bacteroidia bacterium (assembly GCA_030430845.1). Taxonomy (GTDB): domain Bacteria; phylum Bacteroidota; class Bacteroidia; order Chitinophagales; family Saprospiraceae; genus JANQPA01. Next base: position 1,535 of record JAUIKE010000144.1, read on the forward strand.
TCCGCTGGCGGTTACAGCCGGTGCATCCGGCCATGCGCGCATACGAATGGTCATCAGATCTTCAATGGCACCTGATTCATTACCCGTCATGGCACGTGCTTCCGCACGGATGAGGTACATCTCTGCCAGACGAACGACCGGTGTATTGTCAGAACCATCTATCTGAGGAAACTTATTCACACGGATAGGGGCATATACACCTGCCAGTGTAGGATCTTCCTTGAACAGTTGTGCACGAATATCAGAAGTATCTCCTCTGGCATAAATAATATCCGTCAAGTCTTTGGATGGCAAATAATCGCCGTAGCCTTCATTGATGTACATACGGCCAAGGGCATCAGAACCAACATTGTCCGAAACCAAATTCACGACATCAAAGATCGCATCCGGGGAGAAGCCATTAGACATCCAGGTGCTGACATAACTGTCTCCGGACGTCAAAGACGTATTAGGTGAATTGATTACCTCAGTTGCCATGGCTTCAGCCTGTGCCCAATTGCTCTGATACAAATAAACTCTGGCCAACAGTGCTTTAGCTGCCTCGATAGACATGTAGCCTGCCCCGCGGTTTTCATTCATCAGGCTGATAGCTTGCTGGAAATCGGAGATTACCTGGGCATATACTGCCTGCACTGAAGCACGAGTCGGCTCAGCAGCCTGGTCAAATTCCGTCACAATGGGTATTCCGGGATGGCTGTTATCCGAAGTAAAGCCATAATGTTGTGCGAAGATGCGCACCATATCGAAATGCATTAAGGCTCTGATCCCATAGGCTTCCCCAGTCAACTGATTGGCAAAGTCCTGCACAGTAGCAGGTACCTCAATATCCGAATTGATAATAGTATTAGCTCTTAAAATAGCTTCATACCCTTCCGTCCAGATACCGGAAGGAATAAAATGCTCACGAAAACCACCATACTCGGCCCATTCTTTGGCCCGGTTGGCAGAGGCGTTTTGCTTAACATCGTCTGACATGACATCAGGTGTCAGGATAAAATAACGGCCGTAAAGGTCCGCATCTTGCAATTGAGTATATACCCCGACCATGACCGTTTCCATGTCGCTAACCGTCTGAATGGCCGCATCCGGCGGTAAAGCCGAGCTTGGGTTAATATTGAGCAAGTCTTCACCACAGGAAGATAAGCCCGTAATGATGGCTACTAATAATATGATTTGAAGTTTTTTCATTGTTCAAATTTTTAAAGTCTAAACTAAATTATTCCACTGTTCATCAATTGATTAAAACCCAATATCGATACCAAACGAAATCGTTTTCAGGTTCGGTACAGGCGAATTGATGTAGCCATTGATGGCCGCCTCAGGATCGGCATACAGGTCCGGGTCACGAGTCCATGTCAACAAGTTGATCCCGCGGACGTATACCCTTGCTGAGCTAATATTTACTTTAGACATTAAAGAACTTGGCAAATTATATGCTAAGGTCAAATTTCTCAAACGTATGTGCGTTCCATCCAGCAGGTAGCGAGAAGATCCCTGCAAGTTACTGTTAGTACGGTTCCCCCAGAAGAATTTAGGTACGTCGGTCTCATCTCCGGGATTTTGCCAGCGATCCAAGACCAAGCTGGTCTGGCTACGTGGTGAAAATCGGCCGTCTCCCTGTACAACCCAGGCAGGACCGTCATACAACCAGTTGTTCCAGGTATAAGTAAACTGTGCATCCAAAGAAAATCCTTTGAAGGTAAAATTAGTACTCACCCCACCAAAGAAATCAGGATTACCTGATTTGCCGATATAATATCTTTCTATATCGCCGATGTCACTGGAAGTGGTCGTCTCTGTAGCATCTGTATAGAATAAAGGCGCCCCGTCATCTGGGTTTACACCGGCCCATCCATATACATAGTACTCATTATAATCGCGACCTTCCTCACGGCGGAAGCGGCTGTAATCACCAGCCAGGAATGGCTCATCCAACTTAGTAATCTCATTCTTGATGAAGGAGATGTTACCGCCTATGCTCCAGGATACATCCTGAGCATTAATGATAGCAGCATTCAGCGTAAACTCTATACCACTGTTTCTCATCGATCCAAAGTTACGCGTGGCAGAGGTAAAACCAGTAGTTCTGGAAATCGGTACATTCAACAGCAGGTTCTCAGATTCTCTGTTGAAATATTCAATCGTACCGCTAAGATTATTGTCTAAAACGGCAAAATCTACCCCAATATTAAAAGAGTTGTTCTGCTCCCAGGTCAGCGCACTGTTTCCAATCTCAAGGAAGGCACCACCTGGCTGGCCATTGTAGTCAATACCACTGAACGAAATTTGAGGCAGATGATCGAAGTTACCAATCCCTGCATTACCAGTCACCCCGTAACTAGAACGCAGTTTCAACTCCTGGAAGAATTCAGATCCCTGAAGGAATGGCTCCTGATCCAGACGCCAGGAAGCTCCCACCGACCAGAAGGTACCGTAGCGATTGTCCAAACCAAAGCGGGAAGAACCATCTCTACGAACAGAAGCTGAGAAGTAATACTTATATTGATAGTTATAATTCACTCTACCAAAAATAGATTCAAAAGCATATCCGGTAAGGCTGGAACTAGAAGGATCACTTTGGGCGGCATTGTTCAGGGTTCTCAAATTAGGGTTAGGCGGAAATTGCTCGCCATACGTCCAAACTCTGCGGCTTTGTGATTTCTGAGCTTCGTATCCCAAAAGGAAATCGAAATTATGACTTTCGCTGAAGGTCTTATTATACGATAAGGTCTGAGTGCCGATCCAGTTGGTCTGGTTATCCGTTGTTTCCTGGCCAAATCCATTGCTGCCGCGGCCGTCACCATAACGGGCATTCCGGAAATAAAACTCCTGGAAGTTCAGCAGGTCAAAAGCCCAGGCTGTTCTGAAAGTCAGGCCTTCTAATAACTCGTACGAGGCACTCAGGTTGTCAATGATCCGAATCATGGTCCATTCCTGCGTATCGTCTCCACTTTGTGCACCTACCGGGTTGTTACCTCCCATAAAGAAGGATTTGTGGTCGGCGTAATACTGCCCGGTTGGATCTATGATGGGAATCGTAGGAGCTAACAAGTATCCCAGATACATGGGAGCTGCCCAGCGTGTTCCATCGTTCAAACCATTTTGCTGCGTGCGAGAAAGCGTCAGGTTATTGGAAATCTTAAAGCGGTCACTCGGAGAGGCCGTCAAATTAACTCTTGTAGAATAACGATCCAGGTCAGAGCCAATGATCGGAGATTCTTGCTTGAAGTATCCACCGGAAGCAAAGTATTGAATGGCATCCGTACCACCACTTACACTTAGGTTATAATCCTGGTTGATACCTGTACGCGTTAATTCATCGATCCAGCGGGAATCCACTCTGATCTCTCCAAGGTTCCAGGTGCCGTTGCCGTTATCGGTAATATCAACAGCGGGCTGGCCGGAGAAAGGATCCGGGAAATCATTGTTGAAGCGATCAATAGCCTGCTGAACTGTTTCACCATTGTTCACCCATCCTTCAATGTAAAGATTAGTGTATTCTTCTGCAGTCAATCCGCGCAGGCGCTTCTTGTCTGATACGGCCCAGTCATTAGCTCCTACCTGTGCTGTGAACCGAACTTTGGCTTTACCGGCCTTACCCGACTTAGTCGTAATCAAGATTACCCCATTAGCCGCACGAGAGCCATAAATCGCCGTCGCAGAAGCATCCTTCAAAACCGTCACGTTTTCAATATCATTCGGGTTGAGGGTAGCTAATGGGTTAGAAGTCTCTGTTTGTGAGGTAAGACTTCCTGAAATAACGGGAATACCATCAATCACATACAATGGCTCACTGGAAGCTGAGATAGATCCCTGGCCACGGATACGAATTTCGACATTGGCACCGGGCTGTCCGTTGCCCATATTAGACTGAAGACCAGCTACATTACCCTGCAGCGTCTGTTCTACAGAAGCTAAAGGCACCGCCTCCAACTTGTCGCTTCTCAAGGTAGTTACGGCTCCGGTAAGTGACTCCTTACGCGTTTCGCCGTATCCTACTACCACAACTTCTGAAAGTTGTTCTACTGATTCCGCCATGGAAACCGTAATATTTGGGCTGGCCGCTGTTACCTGCACCTCTTGGTCTTGATAACCAGTGTAGGAAACAACAAGCGTAGCGGTGTTACCGTCAACCCGGACACTGAAACTACCATCGATGTCGGTAGTAGTACCCCGAACGGTTCCCTTGACCAAGACGGTTGCACCAATTAATGGCTCGCCCGATTGATCTGTAATCGTTCCTGAAGCTGTAAACTGTGCTTGCACAGCCTGTACACCTAAAAGGAACATAACAAGTACTAATAATTTGGAAAAAATCCGCTTCATAGGTCAAATTTTTAGTGAAATGTAAAATGCTCTAGTAGAAAGATAATTAAGCTAACATTTGGGCCTACCGAGTGGAACCAAATGCGGGCTTAACATCTTCTCGACATACGAGGGGATGTTAAGCTATTTTTGACGTTGCTTTACTGCCTGACAAGCAGGCTAATTTGCTGATATAGGAGTGGAAAGTTCGTGGGATATAAGAGAAAAATTTTCTTTCCCGGGGCTTAAATATATAAAAAAACTAAAACCTCAGTTATCAAGAAAAGAAAAAATTTACATTAGATGCTTTTTCAATATTTAATACCAATATAAAGTATTTGTCGGCCAAATTACAAAAATTTGATACAGATTGTTATTCCAAATGACATTTGGTTCGTTTGGCTTATTCAAAAAGAAATAAGGTTTCCTATATTACAGAGCCAATTGCCCCGATATTTACATAAAGTATTTTTTTTGAAAAAAATTTGCCTCATGCCTGGAAAATGGATTTCTCTACTCGTAATAATCGTCTGCTTTCAGCTTCCAAGCACATTGTTTGGCCAGTACCAAATCTCTGGAAAAAGCATGATGCAATTAAAAAATGAGCAGGTTAATCCCACACAAACATATCCAGCTATTTTTTCCGCCGGCCTTTTTAATGTGAGAAATAAAGATCTGCCCGATAACTTAGATCAATATTTTGTCTTATCTGAAAGAGCAGTTCCGAAAGTATATAATTACGATGAGTTGGGAATGTTCTGCAAATTTGAGGTGCAGATTGAAAAGGCTACCCGGATTCCGGTTAAGATCAGACTGGGAGAAGTGGAAGCAGTGGATAGGAAAGAGGGGAAATGGCAGTATAATAATTGGAATAATTGAGGGTTCCAGGGTTCCAGGGTTCCAGGGTTCCAGGGTTCCAGGGTTCCAGGGTTCCAGGGTTCCAGAAGAAAGTTCATCTTAGGCATAAGGCGAAATCAGCAATAAAAAACTTGGTCTATGATCTTGAAAAATCCAAGCTATGGAACCATGGAACCTCTGAACGATGGAACCATTATACCAAATGGTACAGGTTTTTTACCCCAATCGACCGATTCACCACAAAACCTTCTCCATACTCAAAGCCGGCCGGCCGGCCGTAGGTACGAGCTTTGGCCCGCAAAAACTCCATAAAATCCTCTCCGGAAATAGGCGAGCTAAGCTCTTTTTCAAACTCTTCGGCATCCGGCATATGGAACTGCGAACGAAAAGCTTTAATTACTTCCATTTTTTTGTCGATAAAATCGCCGATGTCTACTACAAAGTCAGCTTTCAGGTTGTGGTCCTGGATGTAATGGTAGACAGCCTGAGGACGCCAGCGTTCGTGCAAGTCTCCGTCCGGGCTTTTGGTAGGTAACTTGACCAGGCCTGAGAAAAAGCAAGCATCTGCCACCAGCTTTGCCGCGCGACCATGATCAGGATGGCGGTCCGAAATCGCATTGGCTAAAACAATATCCGGCTGATGTTCACGTATGACTTCCACAATTTGAAGGATGCTTTCCTTATTGTGTTCAAAAAAACCATCTGCCATATCCAGGTTTTTGCGAAACTTGGCTCCCATCAGACGGGCTGCTTCGTTCGCTTCCCGGGTCCGGATCTCTGCACTGCCGCGAGTTCCTAATTCACCACGCGTCAAATCAAGCAAACCCACTGTTTTGCCCTGTGCAATGTGAGATAATAAAGTACCGCTACAGCTTAATTCTACATCGTCGGGGTGAACACCAATTGCGAGGATATCGATTTTCATGAAAATTATTTTAAAGCAGAAGCGGCCGGCCGGCCGCTTCTGCTTATTCTATATTAGCAATGCTTCAATCGCACTTTTAAATTTATCGGAAGATGGGCTGGTAAAACTATAAAAATAATTTACAACCTTGCCCTTTCTATCTACTAAATACTTATGGTAGTTCCATTTAGGGCGGGAACTGATGCGCCCGTTCCGAGACCGGTTGGCCAGAAACTTGAATAAGTCGGACGCATACCGGCCTTTCACATTGGTTTTTTCAAAAATAGTAAAAGAGGTGTGGAAGTTGTCGCGACAAAAATCTTTGATCTCTTTTCCCTCTCGGGGTTCCTGATCCAAAAAGTCGTTGGAAGGGAAAGCAAGAACTTCAAAACCTTGGTCTTTATATTCCTGATACAATTCCTCCATAGCTTCTAACTGAGAGGTAAAACCGCAATTCGAAGCGGTGTTGACAATAAGTAACACCTTTCCTTGGTAATCCGAAAGCGATACTTCCCGGCCATCTATGTCCTTTACCCTGAACTGGTAAATAGATGATTGATTCTGTGGTGTAGTTGTCATGTGTATTGTTGTTAGTTGACCGTTATGAGTTGATAGTTTTAGTTTTTCAAGCTAGAGGCTTTTAACTATGTTCTATCAATACTATTACCGTTTGAAGAAACCCATAAGGTGAAAAATTGTTTAATCGCCGGAATATTTGGTTATTAATTGGCATTTAATTTTTAACCGCCGAATTAAAGCAAGCTAAAGCTCGCTGTCCGATTCGGCGCTTATTTTTTAAACTCCAAAGCCGTGGGCTATTAAAAGGTCTCTACATGACCATTTAGCTAACTTTTTCTGATAATAGTGAGTTGTGAAGTTTCAGTAGAAGACAAAGGGACAATTTGTTTGTAAATATGCCCGTTTGGCCCTGCGAAGGTAATTTCAATAGAGAAGTCTTTTTCAATTTTTTGGTGCCCGGCTGATTCCAGAAAGATCCGGTATTCCTTATCTCTGTCAATTTGATGGCCGGCATAATCATTTTTGACCATCAGATCGGCCCGGCCAATAATGTCCAGTTGGCTGATCGTGGCCGCCTCCCCTTCATTGCGGATCTTGAAAAAAGCATCCTTACCAAGCGGCGCCACCTGGAAGTCTTTCAACAAGAGCTTAGGAGCCTTTAATAGGAGTTTTTGTTCTTTGCGCTGCTTTGCATTGGAACTTAGAAATAAGATTAATGCAAACAATAGCAAACCTATGGCTACAAAATGCGGAATGCTTAGAGAGGCAAAATATTGTTCAATTAATTCTATTTCCATGTAGCAAAAATAGGAAAATAAAGTTAAGAAGGCCGGCAGTTGCCGGCCTTCTTAACTTTATTTTTTATACTTCAATTCTCCACCTACAAAGGTCATCACCACTTCTGTATTCATAACCTCTTCATCGGTACAATTGATCAAATCATTGGACAAAACGACCATGTCCGCTAATTTTCCTTCTTCCAGACTACCCTTGATATCTTCTTCAAAAGCAGCATAGGCATTGGCTAAGGTATAAGAGTAAATTCCCTCTGCGCGTGTCATTTTTTGTTCGGGAAAAAAGGGTTGTCCATTATCTATTCTGATCCGTGTAACGGAAGCATAGAAAGATTCCAGCGCACTGACATCCTCTACCGGCGCGTCCGTTCCATTGGCCACTACAACCCCATTATCCATCAGTGAACGCCAAACATAGGCACCGCTGCGGGCCCGCTCCTCTCCCAGCCTCGCGATTACGTAAGGGGCATCCGACGTACAATGAATTCCCTGCATAGAAGCAATGACATTGAGTTCTTTGAAACGTGGAATATCTTCCGGCGAAATGTGCTGTGCATGCTCTACTCTCCAGCGATGGTCCGTTCTTTCGGGATCAGACTGGAAAGTTTCTTCAAAAATATTGAGCGTCTCTCTGTTCGCCCGATCACCAATAGCATGTACGCAAAGCTGCATATTATTGTCCCAAGCCAGCTGGGCAATATTCCTCACTTCCTCCATCGGAACAGTATTTTGCCCATGAAAATCGGCCTTGTCTTCGTAGGGCTCCAGCAACCAGGCACCGAAAGGCCCCAAAGCGCCGTCCAGCGCTGTTTTGATCGCTTTGCAAGTAAAAAAGTTGTTGCCGGCCCGAATAATGGGGAAGCCATCCATATTATCTTTCATCTGGTCATAACCATGGCGCAGCATCACCCAGAGGCGCATATCCAGGTCTCCTTTTTCGGCCATTTCCTTATATCGCTCAATGGTCGTATAAGAAGACCCGGCATCCTGAAAAGAGGTAATCCCGTTTTCGAGACATTCCTGTTGGGCCAGATCAATTTGTTTGTACCATTCTTTGAGTTGGTCCTCCTCTGAAAGGGTAGCCCGATATTCCCCATATGCACTGCTGAGCAATCGCTGGGCCGTTTCTTCAAACATGCCGATGGCCTGCCCGCGAGAATCGCGTACGATCTCTCCGCCGGAAGGACTGGGTGTTTCTGCCGTGATACCGGCCAGTTCCATCGCTTTGGCATTCGCAAATGCTCCATGCCCTGAAGCATGACGAAGCAAAACCGGGTTGTCCGGAGATATTTCGCTCAATTTATCGTGAAAGGGATAACCCAGTACATTACGTTCGGGGCTTTGATCCCATTTTTCCTGATGCCAGCCTCGACCGACAATCCATTCGCCGGGCTCCGATTCCTTCACTTTTTCTTCTACCATGGCTACAATTTCGTCCCAGTTTTTGGAACGAAGGAAGTTGAGGTTCATCAAACTTCCACCCAGGCCCGAAAAATGCCCGTGCGCTTCAATAAATCCCGGCATCAAAAATTTTCCTTCCAGATCGATGACTTCCGTTGAGTCGCCTTTGAAAGCTTCCATCTCTGCTGCGCTGCCTACTTTTACGATACGATCCCCTTTAACAGCAATAGCTTCAGCAGTCGGATTGGATTCGTCGACGGTGTAGATATTTCCGTTGGTCAGGATGAGGTCGGCATATTCTTTACCAGCTTCTTGTTGGCAACTGAAGAGGGTAAAGGTGATGAGTGAGAGTAGATAGATGAGTTTTTTCATGATTAGTTTTTTTTGGAAGGGGCTGTCTCCTAACTCCTTCCATACGGACCGTCGGGTCGTCGTTATGAGCAGCCCCATATGATTCTTTTTACGGGATGTTTTTTAGAGCCCGGACGGGCTCTAAAAAACATCCCGTAAAGAAATATAAATGGCTGTCTCTTCCTATTCGTATTTAAGTTGACCACCGACAAAAGTCTGGTGTATTTTTGTGTTCAATATTTCTTCCTCTGGGCAATTGAGTAAATCGTTCGATAAAACAACGATATCTGCCAGCTTTCCTTCCTTCAAACTTCCCTTAATATCTTCTTCAAAAGCCGCATAGGCATTCCCCAGAGTGTAGGAATAAACGGCCTCTGCCCGGGTCATTTTTTGTTCAGGGAAAAATTCCATACCGCTATCCGCTCTTTTACGTGTAACGGATGCATAGAAAGATTCCAATGCACTGACATCCTCCACCGGCGCATCTGTGCCGTTGGCAATAATCACGTCATTATCTAACAAAGAACGCCATGGGTAGGCCCCGTAACGAGCGCGCTCCTCTCCTAACCTATCTACCACATAAGGCGCATCTGAGGTACAATGGATGCCCTGCATGGAAGCGATCACGCCTAACTCTTTGAATCGCGGGATGTCACTGGTATCCAGGTGCTGAGCATGTTCAATGCGCCAGCGCAGGCCTGTTTTGGAAGGATCTTTTTTGAACTGCTCCTCATAAATATTCAGGATCTCCTGGTTTCCGCGATCTCCAATACCATGGACGCAATACTGCAGTCCATTCTCAAAGGCTATTTCTCCCCAGGCTACCAAGTCCTCTATGGGCGTCGTGTTTTTGCCGTAGGAATCCGGTTTATCGGTATAGGGCTCGAGTAGCCAGGCACCCCTCGCTCCGAGAGCCCCGTCCATATAGCCTTTAATGGCCCGAATCGTCAGGGCATTCTCCCCTACCCCAATCTTGGGAAATTCGGGTGCTTTTTCTGCCAGATTATCCTGGCGACCGCTGATCATCACCCAGAGGCGGACGTCCAAATCGCCCTTTTCAGCCAGGTCGATGTAGCGATCGATCTCACCGAAGCTGGAGCCGGCATCCTGGAAGGAAGTAATCCCGTTTTCGAGGCATTCCTGTTCTGCCAGTTCGATCATTTTATACCATTCTGCCAATTTATCTTCAGCTGAGAGGGTAGCCCGGTATTCTTGGTAAGCCTGTCCGATCAGGTTTTCGGCCGTTTCTTCAAATACACCGATGGGCTCTCCCCGAGAATCCCGAATGATCTCTCCCCCGAATGGGTCCGGCGTTTCGGCCGTGATGCCGGCCAACTCCATGGCTTTAGCATTGGCAAAGGCTGCGTGTCCGGAGGCATGGTTAAGAAAGACAGGATTGTCCGGAGAAACAGCACTCAAATCATCGTGGAACGGATAGCCCAGTACATTGCGTTCAGGAGTTTCCGTCCACTTTTCCTGGTGCCAGCCACGCCCAATGATCCATTCGCCGGGCTTGGCCGTTTTGACCCGCTCTTCAACCGCAGCAATTACTTCATCCCAACTTTCAGAGCGGAGGAAATTCAGATTGAGCAGGCTATTGCCCAGGCCCGAAAAGTGTCCGTGCCCTTCAATAAAGCCAGGCATCGCAAAGCGACCGTTTAAGTCATAAACAGTGGTCGAGTCTCCTTTCAAGGCTTCTATCTCTGCCGTAGATCCCATTTTCATAATGCGATCCCCCTGTATGGCCAGCGCCTCTACACGTGGATTGGATTCATCAACTGTGTAGATGTTTCCGTTTATTAAGATAGTGTCGGCATATTCAGTTGTTTCTGGTTGCTGGCAGGCGAAAAGACCCAGTGCGATTAGCAATAGAAATAAGTTTCTTTTTTTATTCATTCCTATGGTTTTGAATTGATTGGTTTATGTTTTTTTTGGTTCCGGGGTTCCATGGTTCCAAAGTTTCGGAAATAATATTTAATGAAAGCACCAATAGATTAAAGTATCAATTCCGTTTCCAGGCCGAAGGGAGCATTTGCTCTTTGAGATCCTGTTGGAAGATCCGGCTCATCATTTCGTATAATTTGGGGTGATGATGTTTTAGATCCTGTGGTCGCTCAAAAAAGAATTCACTGGCGACTGCGAAGAATTCCTGTTTGTTGGTAGCACCGTAAGGCCGAAGTTTAGATTTTCGATCCTGGATACGATCCATTTCCCGGTGTATGAGATCGAGCCATGGAAGGACATATTTTTGTTCCATGAGGGCCGGTATGCCGTCAAATTCGCCATCGGCCCCATCGATCAGGTGTACAAACTCGTGCAGGGCGGTATTATGCCCGTCGGCCTGTCCGGCAAAGCCTTGTATGATGGCCGGCTTGGACAGGATCACCACCTGGCTCAAAATTCCATCACCGGCCATTCCCAGCACATTCCCCCCTTCTTCACTATTCAGGAAATCTCGTTTAAAGGCATGAGGATAAACCAGTACTTCCTTGAGGCGGTGATAATCCCAGTTTTTGAACCCAAATATTGGAATCACGGCGCTGGCAGCTATCAAAAGCTTGAGTTCTTCATCCACGGTGGTTTTTATTCCTGAGATTTTAGTCTCTGAAAGGAATACCTGAATATCTCTTTCGAACTGTGTTTTTTGCTCAGACTTCAGTTTTTTGTAAAACCGCACTTTTTTATTCAAATAATCCTTCCACTCCTTCGGAAAGGCCTGTTTAAGGATAGCCTTTCGGCGCCTCCCGCGGGCCGTCAGGTTTCTGTATATGAAGACTACTGCCAGTATTCCCAGGCCTAGCATTATGTAAAAGCCCTTAGGATTACTATCTTTCAGCGCCCAAAGACCAAAAATATACAGAAGACTTACTATTCCTCCCAGCAGTATTAATATTTTTTCAAAAAGGGAGAATCTAGGAATGTTAAAACCCGCCATGGATAATTTTTAAGAGTAGCAATATAAAGTTAAAAATATCAAAGCAAATGAAAAAGCACTTAAAATTAAAAATAACAGGAAAGGTTCAAGGGGTTTGGTACAGAGCCTCTATGCAAAAGGAAGCAAAGCAATTAGATGTAAGTGGATATGTAAAAAATGAATCGGACGGCAGCGTATTTGCTGAGGTAGAAGGAGATCACCTGATGCTGAAAAGACTGGTGGACTGGTGTTGGAAAGGCTCGGATCTGGCCAAAGTATCAAATGTTTTTGTAGAAGAAGGTGAAATCGAAGGGTATGAATCCTTTGAGGTGGACGGCTAGCTATTCATGCAAATATTTGATTGTCCTTGAAAGCAGGACCCAAAACTCAAAACTATGAACTCAGAACCCATAAGCATTCGCAAAGCACAGAAAAAAGACATTCCAGCTATTCACGGATTGGTTCGAGAATTAGCTATTTACGAAAAAGCAGAAGAAGAATTCATTGCCGGCCTGGAAGAATACGAACGAGATTTCGAGGAGGGTATCTTCGAGGCAGTGGTGGCTGAACAGGAAGGCCTGGTTGTTGGAATGGCCTTGTATTATATGACCTACTCCACCTGGAAAGGCCGAATGTTGTACCTGGAAGACTTTGTAGTTCTTACCAGTCACCGAAGACGAGGCATTGGTGAGCTATTATTTGAAGCTTATTTGGAAGAAGCTCGCCGCAAAGAATGCAAACTCGCAAAATGGCAGGTCCTCGACTGGAATCAACCGGCCCTCAATTTTTACAAAAAGTTTGGCGCGATTATTGAAAAAGAATGGTGGAATGGAAAGCTATTCTTTGAAAAAAACACTTAAATGGAGCCATATGCGTAAAAATTAGGCAAAAACTAAAAACATTCAATTATTATTAATTTGATTTTTTCAAATAACTTGGTATTTTTGTAGTAAATGCATCTACGAAAAGCCAAAGCCCTTCAAAACGAGCGCTTTTCATATTATTCCCGCTTTGCATAACAAATCATAAATCAAATAAACTGGATCCTAAAAAGATACAAGAATCAAGCTATGCCTTGTACTTGAAGAATTATAGTGTTTCATAGTGTTGGAGTAATCGATTTCGATTGCTCCTTTTTTATTTGGGTAGAAGGTATAAACTACTGACCTCTCGCAGGCTTTGTATAGGTATCGCTGCTCCCAGACGGGCCGTCTGGGAGCAGCGACACTTAGTTCTTCATGGGCAAGGTCGATAAGATTAAATATCTCTTCCTACAATTAACTCAGCTAGTTCCTTTAGTACTGCTTTCCCGGAATTTGATCCATTCACTTTATTCAGCGAATCGAAAGCTAACTTTTTGTATTTATTTTTTTCTGCTTCTGCAAAAGCGGGGATATCCAATGACTTCAATAAGTTGGTTACTTCTTCAATTTTTTCTTTTTCATCCTCCGTAGGCGTATTCATCAGTTCTTCAAGTCGCTGCCGCTGTTTACTGTCCGCCACTTCTAATGCCTTCAGGATCAGGAAGGTTTTTTTATTCTGAACAATATCCCCTCCTATTTTTTTACCGAATACCTCAGGGTCCCCAAAGGTATCCAGAATGTCGTCTTGCAATTGGAAAGCGATCCCGATTTGGAAACCAAAATCATAAACGCACTGCACATCCGCCTGATCGGCGCCTGCTGTAACAGCCCCCATTTCGAGGCTGGCAGCCAGCAAGGCCGCTGTTTTTAAACCGATCATTGTGATATATTCAGGAATCGTCACGTCCTCTCGCTGCTCAAAATTCATGTCCATTTGCTGTCCTTCACAAACCTCAATGGCTGCCCGGTTAAATATCCTGATCAAGGGAGGAATTAGATCTGTATCGCCCAAATTGGTAATCATCTGGCTGGCCAGCACCAGCATCACATCTCCCGACAAGATTGCTGCATTATCTCCATACTGTTTATGAACGGTAGGCTTTCCCCGCCGAACCAGCGCCTCATCCATAATGTCATCATGCACCAGGCTAAAGTTGTGGAAGACCTCCACGGCCATCGCCACCGGCAGGGCCTTTTCGATGTCTTCTTTAAATAATTCATATCCCATCATGGCCATGGCTGGGCGCAGGCGTTTTCCTCCCAGATGCATGATGTATTGCACGGGCTCGTAGAGTTCGGAGGGGGTGCCGGTGAAGGGGTTATTTTGAAGGTACTCTTCGAAGCGGGTTTTGTATTTTTTTAGGATTTGCATTTTAGTTTTTTTGGATGTTGGATATCTAACATCAAATGTCTAATTGTACAGACAAATTAACTTGTGAGGATTACCTGAAGCCCCAGCGGGGCGCTATATCGGTAACGGGGTTGTGTAAAAAGTCCTTCGACCTTTTTCCCCAACCAATAATATTCTTTTAGGAGGTCGTTTTAAGAAAAAAACAAAGTTTTTTTCTTAAAACGACCTCCTAAATAAAATTTAATGGGGTGGGTAAAAACGAGGAACGAGTTTTTACACAACCCCGGAAAAGAGTAACTTCCTCCCATAGCCCCAGCGGGCGTCACCTGTGACGCCCGCTGGGGCTCCTAAGCGGTGGGCATCTTTGGCCGTGGGCTGACGCCCACGGTTACCGATATAGCGCCCCCCTGGGGCTGTTTTACACCTATGACTGTGCTCACGAGTATTCTTGTCAATACACATAATATCCTTCAATGAACTTCAATTTCCCTAACTTTGTTGAGAAATTATAGAAAAAAACGAAGCGAAAAATATGAAAAAAATGGATTTGGTGATTATTGGCGGTGGCCCGACGGGTATTAACTGTGCCATAGCCGCTACCAAGGCTGGGCTAGACTATGTTATTTTAGAGAAAGGTGTTTTGGTTAATTCACTATACCATTTTCCGGTAAATATGACTTTTTTCTCCACCTCTCAAAAATTAGAGATTGGAGACGTGCCTTTTATTTCCGACAAAGAAAAACCTACCCGGGCGGAAGCATTGGAGTATTATCGTCGGCTTATTCAGAAATTTGATATCAAGATAAACCTGTACGAAGAAGTCAAGACGATGAATCGCCAGGAGGATGGACAGTACCATATTCAATCAACTAAAGCGGATTATCTGGCCAGGTCAGTCATCATTGCCACCGGCTTTTACGATACGCCAAGAATGATGAATGTACCGGGTGAAGACCTACCCAAGGTAACGCATTATTACAATGACCCGCATCCTTATGTCGGCCAGAAGGTACTGGTGGTCGGTGCCCGAAATTCGGCCTGTGATGCCGCTTTGGAAACCTATTATAAAGGCTCAGAGGTGACCATGGCCATCCGGGGAGAAGAGATCAGCCCAAAAGTTAAATATTGGATACGTCCCAACATCGAAAACCGCATCAAGGAAGGAAGCATAAAGGCTTATTTTAAAACCATTGTCAAAGAAATCCGGCCCCATGAGGTAGTGCTGGAAGGGCCGGATGGAGCATTTACCCTCGAAAATGATTTTGTGCTGGCGATGACCGGCTACCAACCGAACTTTGAGTTATTCCAACACTTCGGTATTGCCTGCAGTGAGGATGACATCAAATTACCGATCCAGAATGCGGATACTTTGGAGACAAACTTACCCAATGTGTACATGGCAGGAGTGGTATGCAGTGGATTGCAGACGAGCAAGTTGTTTATTGAAAATACGAGGGATCATGCGGAGATTATCATCGACCAGATAATACAGACTGTGTAATAAAAAGAATGGCGGTCTCCGACCGCCATTCTTTTTATTTACTTTTACTCCTTCTTACCTCCTGACTTACTATCCCCTTGCTTTTTCTCCATCTCTTTCGCTCTTCTCATACGCTGCATGGGGTTTTCACCGCCACCGCGATAGTATCTGCTGCTTCCTCCTTTAAAGAGTTCAAAGCGAGTCGGTTCAGCTTTCGGAGGCCAGTAGTTATTACTACGATCTGTATCGGCTGTTTCCTTAAGCGGATCCAGGATGATCTGTTCTACTTCTTTTTCGAACACAAAGTACTTGCTCACCTCATTATTGGTTCTTCTCCAAATCTCAACGGGAATGCGCTCAATTTCGGAAGTACCGTCTGTGAATTTGAATTCAAGAATCAGTGGCATAACCATTCCGCCGACATTGGAGAATTTCATGGAGTAAACATTATATCCTTTTTCCAGAAATGCTTTTTCTTCAGGAGATAAGGATTCCAAATATTTCTCATACTCCATTTTATCCAGAACCGTAACCTCAAGCGGGTCGTAGCTGTTGTAGAAGTCTAGCGTCGCCGTATCCCGTTTAACCATAGTTTCCATTTCGCGGAAACGCTGATCTCCGATATAGAGCGGTTCTTCATTCTGCTTGGCACGAGCAAGCGCATTCTCCACCTCCGGATTTTTGGTATTGGGCTGCATCCATTGCACATCCTCAATCGCGATATCTACGTGATCTGTGGTGTAGAACCAACCTCTCCAGAACCAGTCCAGGTCTACCCCAGAAGCATCTTCCATGGTGCGGAAGAAATCGGCTGGAGTCGGATGCTTAAACATCCAGCGCTGGGCATACTCTCTGAAAGCCATATCGAATAACTCGCGGCCCATGATGGTTTCGCGAAGGATATATAATCCGGTAGCCGGCTTAGTATAAGCATTGGGCCCCAGGCTCATCACCGACTCAGAGTTCGTCATAATTGGAGAAAGGCGATCCTTATCTCGCATCATGTAAGAGGTGATCTCAGCTGGTCTGGCTCCCCAGCCCAGATATTCAGCATCCCATTCCTGACCTGCAACCGCATCCATAAAACTATTTAGCCCTTCATCCATCCAGGTCCATTGGCGCTCATCAGAGTTGACGATCATTGGGAAATAGTTGTGTCCTACTTCGTGGATGATCACGCCGATGTGGCCGTATTTGGTGCGCTCGGAATACGTACCGTCTTTCTCTGGTCGACCGTAATTGAAACAGATCATAGGATATTCCATCCCCATATTCCCATCTACGGACCAAGCCACGGGGTAAGGGTAGTCAAAGGTCATTCTGGAATATACATTAATGGTATGGGCCACCACCCGGGTAGAATACTGCTCCCAAAGCGGATTACCTTCTCTGGTATAAGCAGACATGGCCATGATAGTGTTACCGGCTTGCTTGACAGCCATAGCATCCCAGATAAATTTACGGCTGTTGGCAAAAGCGAAGTCCCGCACCATTTCTGCTTTAAAAGTCCAGGTCTTGGTATCTGTAGCCTTTGATTTTTCTCTTTCGATGGCTTCTTCCTGAGTAGCGATGATAACAGGTTGGTCTGTGCTGTTTCGTGCTTCAGCCAGGCGCTTGCGTTGGGTAGCAGTAAGTACTTCTTTAGGATTTTGAAGTGTACCGGTAGCTGCCACGATGTGATCGGAAGGCACTGTAATATTGACCTCATAATCGCCAAAAACGAGTGCGAACTCGCCGCTCCCCAGAAACTGCTTGTGTTGCCATCCTTCTACGTCATTGTACACAGCCATACGAGGGAAAAATTGAGCGATGTTGTATACATTGTTGCCATCTTCTGTAAAATGCTCATATCCGGAACGACCGCGATCCACCATACGGTTGTTAATATTGTACCACCACTTTACTTTAAAAACCACATTCTCTCCTGGGTTCAAGGGCTGATCCAGATTGACTCTCATCATGGTTTTGTTGATGATGTAAGTCATGTCCTTATCGAATGCATTTTTAACATACTCGATGTTAAAACCTCCGTCAAATCTATCCTGCATACCCATAAGTTGGCGGAAAGACACCCGGTCACCCAGTTCTTGCGACTGAATCTTGTGAGAGTCGGAGTCCTTGGCGCGCATATTCTGATCCAACTGAAGCCACAGGTAAGTCAATACATCCGGAGACTGGTTGTGGTAAGTGATTGTTTCGGTACCGTATAGACGCTGCGTATCGTCGTCAATGCGGATATCCATTTTGTAATCTGCCTTTTGTTGGTAGTATTGATGGCCGGGAGCTCCGGAAGCCGTGCGGTACACGTTGGGAGTCGGCCATTCTTCCTTCAGTTGTTTGAATTTGTTGTAGTTCAGATTCGGATTCTGTGCGTTCAGAACGAATCCTGCAACAAATCCAAACAATAACAGGGCGACTGTTTTTTTCATAAAAAATATTTTTGTCAAGAAATAAGAATATAGTTGCTTTTTTGAATTCGCTAAAGATAAGGAAAATATGCTGTAAGAGTGTAACTGTGTAAAAGTGTAAGAGTGTAATTGTCTTAATAGTAGAGCTGGGAGGCTAATGGTAAAAAGTTAATTAATATTTTTTTGATATTGGAGAGGTAAATTGAAGGCGAAGAAGCGGTTACACTATTACACAAATTCACTGTTACACTATTTAATGTTTATATTTGAGTGACAGAAAATAATTACTTTTTTCCTTATAAAAACCAATCAATCGATGAAATTAACACCATTTTCGAGGCTGCTAATAGTACTGGCTATACTTGTAGGCGTCTTTTTATTAATCAGGAACTATCTTCCTCAATTACAACAAAGCACGAATCCGGATACGGAGGTGGTTAAGGAGGAAGGCGACAAAACGGAAGAAGCCGTCAAAGCAGATAAGAATACGGGAAGCAATGCGGTATTCGATTATGCCACTCCAAAGCCAATTAACGGTAAGCTAAAGGGAGTAGTCGAACTGGGGGCTTCCGGATTCAACTCTTTTATCATTAATGTAGATGAGCAGGATCGCTGGGAGTTGAAAAAAGCTGAGTTCGGTGCCAGTTTGGTTTATGAGAACATGGCTACCGAGCAAGATGTACGGGACGGCCTGAAAAAGTACATTGCTACCATGCTCGATTACGGAGTGAGTGGCAAAGAAATTCACTTCATGATGAGCTCCAGTGCGATCAAATCACCGGAAGTGCAAAAAATACAGCGTGGACTAAAGTCCCTGGGCTATGTAGTTAATACCGTCAATGCGGAGCAAGAGGGCCGCTATGCCCTGATGGCGAGCCTACCGGATGACTGGAAAGATTCGGCCTTTGCTGTGGATGTTGGTTCTGGTAACACAAAAGTATCCTGGATCACGGATGGCAGAATTGAGAGCGAAGAAGTCTATGGATCGAAGTATTATCAAGACGGCACTTCCGACGAACAGGTGTACAATGCAGTGCGGGCGGTGGCGGCCAAGGTACCACCCAGCAAGCGCAAAATGTGCTTTATTATCGGAGGGGCACCCTTCCAGATGGCTAAGGACATAAGAAATGGCAAAGAGCGCTATACCGTCCTACTCGATCCGGAGGATTATGACTCGGAGGAGCAGAAGTTCCAGGCCGGCGTGAATATTTATAAGGCGCTGAAGGACGAAACGGATGCGGATCCTTTTGTTTTTGACTGGGATGCGAACTTTACGATTGGGTTTTTGCTGAGTCTTTAAGACATGACATGTCTAGATATGACATGTCCCTATCTGGAAGACATGTCATATCTTAGACATGTCATGTCCTCGAAAAAACATAAATACACTAATAACCAATCATTTACGAAACAAAGATTTCCCCTGGATATAAGACATGTCATGTCTAGACATGACATGTCTTATATCCAGGGCCAAAAACAAAAAAAGACCGTCCTCCTTTACAAAGAACGGTCATTGATAACCATAACAACAGTCTATTTCTTTACAAGAGCTTTTGAATATTCTTGATTTGTTTGAGTCGGATGTTTATGGATAAGACCCAAGTAATTCCCAAAGGGTTGCAAATTTCCGTCCAACGATTGCTTTTTTTCTACTTATGATCCGAAATGATAGACTTGATCGCCTCCAGCTCCGCATCTTTTCCTTCTATTACATCCTCCAAGGTTTTCTCCACCACTACATCCGGAACGATCCCCAGGTCAGGTGCTTCTTCGTAAGGGAAGTTGCCGAATAAGGGAATATCCATTTCTATGCCCGAATGTGGCAGTCGCAAGAAAAACATAGCGCCTCCATTAATTCCTTTTTGTGTCCCCCCCGTGGTTTGTCCAACCAAAGTCGCTACTTTGCCCAGCTTCATGAGGCGCGCAAGGTAAAAGGTCGCAGAACTGTTGGAAGCATCCGTGATCAGGAAAGAATGCCCCTCAAATTGCCATTTATTGTTCGACGTTTTGATGGTCGTATACCGCTCCGTGTCGGCCTTCATTTTATAAAAACCATCTTTATAAGGCGCTACCCAAGAGGAAATGTTTTTAAATTGGTTGTCCCAGGTCGACAGGTAGGACTCCAGATCGTCCGGTACTTTTTGGTAACGAGTCAGGCTTAGCATTTCCTCCACTCGAATGTCTTCCTTAAGCAAATACTTAGCCAGTTCTCTACTCACATCATCCATACCTCCGCCATTGCCCCGGATATCAATGACCAGGTTTGGGACCTGCTGCTCTTTCAATTGTTGGAAAGCATCTTTCAAAAATTGCTTCCAATTCATCTCCATTTTCCAGGTCACAAAGGTGCCCATTTTCAGAAAGGCCAGCTGATCGGAAAGGATGCTAAACTGCCAGCTATCGTCGTAGCGCTCTGTTTTAATATCGTAGCGTTCCGCCAATAGCTCCTTCCTTGTAGCCGTACTTACAGCCGACACCATCGTTTTAAAGTTTTCCCTGGTTTTATGATCATAAGCTTCGATGCTATATTTCCCATTAACGGGAGGTGATAAAAGTGGAAAGATCATATCGAAATACTCATACTCCTCAATGCTTTTGAGCTGAAGCGCATACATTCTTTTATTCATCTGATGTCCGTCCGCACTGACATAAGGTACAAGTGCCTCTATAATTGCAGGGACATTCATCCCATTGATGCTCAGGATCTCCAATCCAGGCTCTAGACGCTCCGAATCGGAGAGGTTTTGGGTCAGTACCATCTTTCCTTCTACCCAATCGAAGTTAAAAGGAACCTTGTCAGCCTTGCTGAAAATCGCTTCTTTTATCAAGCTGCTTTGGTTGTAGGGATTCACCAAAGTATGGCCGCAGCGGATCTTGGGGATGAAGCGGGAAAATGCCAGGAAGGCTTCCTTCAGATTCATATTTCGATTCACCTCTTTTCTCAATGCCTCAAAATGAACTTTCATTTCTTCGGGCGTATTATATCGGTACAAACCTGGATGTAAACTGGTGTAGGATTTTTCGAGAATGTCCACATCTTTTTGAAGGTCTGCTGCGGTAAAAGTGATTTCGGCAATTTCTTTTTCGGAGAAAACCGTGGGAATGTTAAACTCATAAGTTTTTTCTTTTTCCGGTAATTTGTCCAGCATCAGGAAACGGTTGCTTTGGCCGTCCAACTCCCAGGTGAGATCTCCATAAACAAACTTAAACTCCACTTTAGAAGCCTTCCTATTTTCAAAATCAATGCTTCCCGTATAAATGCCATCTCCATCTTCGTCTGTCAAAGGATAGGTTTTTTCCCAGGACAAAGGCGGCAGGCTTCCTCGGATTCCTACTTGTGTAGCTACATCCACCGCATTCATATCCACGCGGAAGGTCACTGTTTGAGCAGAAAGATTCAGGCAAAAGAAAAACAGGCTGGTCAATTGAATGAGGGTATTCATTTTCATTTTTTTGTTGTTTTGATTATACCTGCAAAGTCGGCCGAAAGTTGATTTTATGCGCTGCAAAAGAAAATGATACGTCTCAGATGATGATTTGGGACGATATAAGAGCTTCTAGGGTTCTGGGGTAAACTGATATCTTATAAACAAAGAGTCCCGGAGGGACGAAATATCGGTAACAAGGGGCTTACCGTTTCCTTAAAGCTCCAGCGGAGCGTCATGTGAACAGCAGTCAAGTATCCACATGACGCTCCGCTGGAGCTTTGGATTAGAGCACTGGACCTTGTTACCTATATAACGCCTCTCTGAGGCTCTTATGGATTAGAACTTAACGGCCCCGAGCTTAGATTATGGGCTAGGGAATATTTTAATTCCGTCCAAATTCTCGCCATTCTGTCCAAATTCTCAATTGTGATTCTATTCCGATGGGAATCCCTGCTTCTTTGTGGATGTAATCATCAAGCATTAAAAATTCATTCACCTATTTCCAAAATTAAT
>JAUIKE010000145.1 GCA_030430845.1 Bacteroidia bacterium
TATTATCCCCGGCAAAAGGGATGAAGTTGTGCAGTACATCGATGTCCGGGATCTGGCGGAATGGATGATCCGTTTGCTTGAAAACAAAGCTGCGGGTATCTACAATGGTTCAGGACCTGGTTTTAATATGACCACCGATGCCTTTGTCCATGGCATTCATGCCAGTTTTAATTCTCCGGTCAATTACATTCAGATTGACGACCTCGACTTTTTACAGGAAAATGGGATCATCGGCATTCAACCTTGGGTCATTCAATTGCCTGAGTATGCGGGAATGTCCAAAAGTGACAACAGCAAAGCCATCAAGGCAGGCCTCACCTTCCGTCCCTTGTCCGAAACAGTTCAGGCTACCAAGGAGTGGTGGTATTCGGATGCGGTTGATCAGGAAAGAAGAGATAATATCCTAACTGGTCAACGTTCTTTGATGAGAAGGGAGAAGGATATTTTGGAAAAATGGCGGGCTAGGAAAAATTAAGACTATCGTGGGGTTGTGTAAAAAGGCCGAAGGACTTTTTACACAACCCCATCCTGTTCACTTCACATACCCTCTATACTCTGACGGCGTCATACCCATCACTTTCTTAAACTGCCGGTTAAAATTGGACAAATTCTGGAAGCCCACCTCGAAGCAGATCTGAGAGATATTTTGCTGACTCTCCTTCAATAAGCGGCAGGCAATGTTGATCCGGACCTCGTTCAGAAAACGGACGTAGGATTTGCGGGTGTGCAATTTGAAGTACCGGCAAAAAGACGGGATGCTCATATTCGCCACATTGGCCACCTCTTCCAGGCTTATATTGACCGGATAATGCTTAAGGGTATATTGGAAAACCTCATTCAGGCGATTCCCATCGCTTTCCTTCTGGGCTTCCGTAAAACTGGAGTGAGAGAGGTATTCGACATTCGACCAGTGGCTCAGTTTTTCCAAAATATCAAACAACTCAAGGAGTCGGGCAAAATCCGTTTTTTGCTCAATACCTCGTATTTTTTCCTGAAGAACCTCCAAGTCTGGGGGCAAAAACCGGACGCCTCTTGAAGCACCAATTAAGAAATCTTTCACCTGCCTTAGCTCGGGCAAATCGAAAAAGCCCTTCCCAAAGGAATGCTCATCAAAGAACAAGGACAAAGCATAGGTTCCCGGACTATTTTCTTGATAATACAGCTCGTCGCTCTTCAATAAATGCGGCAGATTGGAGCCCACTATAAACAAGTTTCCAGGCTCAAAACGATGAATGCCGTCTCCTGCAAAAAGTGTCCCACTCCCTTTTTCAATCAAGGTGATCTGCCATTCCGGATGGTAGTGCAGTCGGTCATAGAAGTAGGGTTCCTGATCGACTTGAATGCGAAAGGAGGTTTCTGTGTTTTTCGGGATGCGGAAAGGTAGGGCTTTCATTGAATGAGTTTTGAGCAATTTGAAAAGTAAGTGTGTCGAAGGTCGAAGGTTGAAGGACGAAGGACGAAGGTCGAGGGAATATTCCCCTTGGTTTAATACAATCACTTCAAAAGCAATGACTAGTCCTTCTACTTTCTACCTTCTACCCTAATTGAGCTCTCAGTTCAGGAGGCTAGAAAATCTTCTTGTAAGACTACATTCAGCGTCTCCACCAAAAAGTCCACGTTTTTTTTATTAAAACACATAGGCGGTTTAATTTTTAGAACATTTTCAAAGGGCCCATCGGTACTCATCAAAATGCCATGTTCGCGCATGCGGTTGGCCAGATAGCTGGCTTCCTCCGTGGCGGGTGTCAGGCTATCAGGATCTTTCACTAATTCAAATCCCTGAAACAAGCCCGGCCCTCTGACATCTCCGATGATCGGGTAGGCCCTTTGTAAATCAATCAAGCCCTTTCTCAGGTATTCACCCACTTCCAGGGCCTGCTGCTGTAGCCCTTCTTCTTTGATGACTTGTAAAACAGCACTGCCGATGGCACAGGAAACAGGATTGCCGCCAAAGGTGCTGAAGTATTCCATGCCGTTGGCAAACTTCTGAGCCACTTCTTCTGTAGTGACAACCGCTCCCAACGGATGGCCGTTCCCGATCGGTTTTCCCATGGTCACTATATCAGGTACGACGCCCTGCAGTTCAAAGCCCCAAAAGTGTTTTCCTACCCGGCCAAAGCCGACCTGGACTTCATCCATCACGCAAAGTCCACCGGCAGACCTGACGTATTGGAAGGCATCTTTTAAGTATCCTTCCGGCAGAACGACCTGCCCTCCACAGCTTAAAATACTCTCGCAGAAAAAGCCGGCTATATTACGACTTTCTCTTTGGATGTTCTCAATAGCCGTTTTTATATGGGATGCATATTTACTACCGGCTTTCGGGTCATTTCGATACAAGCCTCGATAGGTGTCCGGGATGGGTACCACATGGGTATGAGGTGGAACTCCGCGTCCTCCTTTTCCATCGAATTTATAGCTGCTGATGTCCACACAGCCGGTGGTATTGCCATGGTATCCAACCTCTACTGCGATCATATCTTTCTGCCCGGAATAGGTTCGGGCCATACGCAGGGCCAACTCATTGGCCTCGCTGCCGGAATTGACAAAATGGACGACGCTGAGTTCAGGGGGGAAGGTGCTCAAAAGTTCTTCGGCAAATTGTATGATATTGGGGTGCAGGTAGCGGGTATTGGTATTCAGGACAGCTGTTTGTCGTTGAGCAGCCCGGACTACCTTGGGGTGTTCGTGTCCTACATGAGCTACATTGTTGACCGTATCCAGATAACGCCTTCCGGTATGATCATACAAATATTGTTTGTAGCCTCGCAGCATGTGCAAGGGCTTTTGATATGAAATACTCAGGCTTTTTCCCAACTTTCTTTTTCTAGTACTGAGTATCTGCTCAATGGATGGATGAGGAGTAGGGCTTATGTCAGTTTTGGTATTAAAAAATGGTGCTCCATCCGGACAAATACTCAACCACACGGCTTTATTTTCGGGAAAACCAACGCCTGGAAAATCTCCTTTCTGGCCAAGCATATCCAATATCACCTGGAAGTGCAGGTGTGGCGGCCAATTACCATTTTCCGGTGCAGGACCTATGGTCGCAATAGCTTGCCCTTTTTTTACCGTCATTCCTTTTTGTAAACCCTCTAAAGATGATAAACTCAAATGGCCGTAAAGCGTATAAAAGGTAAGTCCTTCGTTGATGGTATGTTTCAGTATAATGGTAGGGCCGTAATCTCTTTCATAGGCGTTGTTCTGGAACGAATGAATGACCCCCTCCCATGGTGCACAAACCTCGGTGCCGGCTTCCATCCAAACATCTACCCCCAGGTGAACGGTACGCCATTGTGGTCCGGTATTGCCTTTGACCAGGTAGGCATCAGTAGTATAGACGGGGCGGATTTCACCATACCCCCCGATACCGGCTGTGGCACCGGCATGGTCCATCATTTGGTCAATGGTACGCTGGAATGCCTGGATATTATCAAATGCTGAATTATTTCCCAGGTCCAGGCTGCCGACTCCCAAGTCGAGTTTACGGACTTTTTCTTGCTTCAAATCGATAACAGGAGCCAGTCTGTTTTCATTTACTTGCAGCCATTTTTCAAAAGCGAGCTGATGAGGGCAGGGGATCCAGCCGCAGGTTGCTCTGAACGCATAATGTGCAAAATTCGGCGGGATGCTCTTCCACTGCCTGAGTAGTTTCCAGGCCGGTTTTTCGCTGATCGTTAAATACTTATTGTCCGGATGCTCTTTTTTGTTGATGGCTGATACGGTCAGGCTAATGATCAGTCGGGTAGCCACCAAGGTATAGAGCAGTTCAATTTCTATTTCTTGTAGTGGAAAATGCTGATGAAAGCCTCGTATGATATGGCAAGCCGCTTCCAGCGGTTGTTCTTTATGCATTGCGCAATAGGCAATGGCAATAGCCAGGTCGTTGACGGTTTGGGTAAAAACGAGGTCCCCAAAATCAATAAAGCCTTTCACTTTTGGGAGCCGGGTATCCTCTGTTACGATGATATTATGATCGTTCGCATCATTGTATATGACACTTTTCCGTAGGTTTTGATAAACAGTCTTGCTTTCTTTGAATCTGTTGAAGAAATACCGGATCAACTCAGCTTTTTCTCCCCGGAATAGAGATAAGTGCTCCTCAATCCAATCAGCCTGTGCCAGATCCCATTTATACCATCTATGGGTATTGGGATGGTCAAAATCCAGGAGGGCGGCACACATTTTTCCACAGGAAAAACCTAAAGACTTTAAAAGGGCAGATGAATGGGGGGAGGTGTTGGCATAAACCCGTCCGGGAACCCATGTGAGTAGGCGCATTAAGCGATCGGTTTGTTGATCAGCTTTTAGAACGGTTATGTCTTGTCCGTCATAGTTGGTAAGAAGAGAAGGAAGGTCTAGTTCCAGCTTCTGGTTTTCCAAATGGTGCATAACTGCATTTTGCATCTGTAGGTTTGCCTTCTTTTCCAGCTGATGAGCTATTTTAAGGGTGTAAGCATGACCATTGGAAGCATCAAAGCGATAGTTGAGGTCCAACTCTCCTGGAAGGGGGGTGAGCTGTCCTTCCAGGTGGTATTTTTGTTGAAGTATATCATGGAGCAGGGACTCATTCAAAGGCATTGATCGTTGTTTAAAGTTTTTAGAAGCTATATGTAGCACTAAGTTTATTGAGCGAATAATTTTTATTTACTTTGGAGAGGAAAGATAGGATAGATTTCTTTTTTAATGTAGTGTACATTACACTTTTCCCAAAGTGAGCTATTTAAATTGCCACGAACAAATTAGCGAAAACGAAAACACATTCAAGTTCATGACACAGAATATACTGATTAACGCCTGTAAGGCTATTATTGAAGATGGGCGGTTTTATTTATCAAAAATTTCCCCGGAGATTTATGCACAACCATTAGAGTTGTTTTCAGGCTCTAGTCTTGGTCAGCATACGCGACATTGGATAGAATTTCTTCAATGTTTGATTGATCCATCGATAATGGAAAGCGGTCTTTGTTATGATAAGCGAAAGAGAGATTTGACGCTGGAAACGATTCCGGCAAAGGCCTTGAATGCCCTGGATACTATTGAAAATAAGCTGGAAGGAATGCCTCCATTGGATAAGATTGTACTGACGAGTGAAATGGCCAATGGAACCGAAGTACAGCTGCCTACCTCAATAGGCAGGGAATTATGGTTTGTTGTTGAACATGCGGTGCATCATCTGGCTTTAATAAAAATAGGGCTTAAGGTCAGTTACCCAGACTGGGAATTGCCGCAACATTTTGGCGTGGCTACTTCTACGCTGAAGCATCAGTCAAAAGCATTGAGTATTAAGTAGAGCAGCGCATTAATATTCGTAAATGAAAAAATATCAGCTAGGCATCGTATTATCCGGCGGAGGGGTCAGAGGGATGGCTCATATAGGTTTGTTGAAAGCTTTGGAGGAAAATGATATTCACCCCCAGGTGGTTGCAGGATCCAGTGCGGGAGCTTTGGTAGGCGCTTTATATGCTTATGGCCATGATTTTAAATCTATGCTGGATTTTTTCAAAAATGTCCCGCTATTCAAGTTTACCTTTTATTCAGTGGTGAAGCCTGGTTTGCTGGATATTGACAATTACCGTGTTTTTTTTAGAGACTATTTCCCGGAAAATGACTTTTCAGCGCTTAAAAAAGCCTTGTATGTGGCGACTACTGATCTGGCTTCTGCAAAGTCAGTATATTTTGACAGAGGCCCTTTGATCGACCCTTTGCTGGCATCGGCAGCATTGCCTCCATTATTCACCCCAGTAGATATTGAAGGGAGATATCATGGAGACGGTGGGATTATGAACAATTTCCCGATTGAACCAATAGAGGATGAGTGTGAATTTATTATTGGCAGCCACGTCAATCCGGTAAAAATAATGCCCAATGACCATTTTTCGAATACGCTAAGGGTATTATTGAGAGCGGTGGATCTTCGTTTTTATGCCGAAGCAATTAATAAAACTCGCAAGTGTGTTTATCATTTTGAACCTGCGGAGCTTTTTGATTATAATATGCTGGATATCAAAAATATTGACAAGGTTTTTGAAATTGGCTATCAAACGGCCTTACAGGAAATTGAGCAGATCAAAGAAAAAATCTCCTAAAAAAAATGGGCTAAAAGAGATCCTTTTAGTCCATTCATGTCTCAGTTGTTTTCTGTAGTATTTAAGTGATGGGAAAAAACTGAGAACTTAAAACACTAAGCAAATAATAGAAGTATTGAAAAAATAGTTTTAGGTGTTTCCCTTTGGGTCGAATATGATGGAAACTATTTAAGGTTTATTTGTTTGACCAATTCAGGTTCTTTCGAGAAACTGAAATAGCTATTTAGCAAGAGTAGGGAATTATAATGCCGGCTTCATCGTTTTGGTTGGCGTGTTAGTAGTTTCAAAAATAATTATTTTTTTTCATTTATATAGAAAAAAAAGGATTTTTCTAAAATAAAAATGAAATTCCCGATATAGTGGATGGTAGTGGATTTTGTTTTTTGATTAGTTAAGGAAATGAGGGAGGTGAGGAAGAACGGATAGGAAAGAAAGCATAGCGCATCAAAAAGGTTTCTCAACCTTTTTGATGCACCAACTCCAATAAATGGGTTAATGGAAGAATTGTTCCTTCACAATTTTTCCATTTTCGACTTCATAGACACAGACTTCTTCCATTTTGGACCTTCCGCGATCTTTGGAAGTGACATCGACCATCATAGTCAGGGCAAAGTGATTACCGGCGATGATGGGATCGGAAATACTAGCGCCATGCATTTCGACGAGATTTTCCTGCCATTGTTTTGATTTTTCGAGTAGAGCCGGGACTCCTTTGGTGTCCGGCACGTTCCATTTTGCGGGTTCCACGGCTACTGCATTTTCGGCGAACAATTCTTTGTAGGCCTGGTCATTCTGGCCGTTCCGGCAAAGCTCCACCAGTCGGTTTGCGATTTCTTGTGTAGTCATTGAATAAGAATTAAAGGGTGAATGAAAATTTTTGTTGGGTTTTGGTTGCAATATAAAACAATTTGTGTTAAAAACCTAGTTTTTTCTTCCCTAGACCTCAAAGGTTTCGAAACCTTTGAGGTCTAAATTCGAACATCCCTTACTCCATTGTATTGAAATAAGTCGTTGACTATTAGTAGCCTACATTCTCAGAGTGCCCTTTTTTGCTTCAAAAACAAAACCTTTTATCTCTCCCCACTGTCCATGTACCTTTGAAAAATCAATCCTATATTGACCCAGATCAAAAAAATCAAAAATCAAAAACCAATGAAAGCTGGAGGATTTTATCACGTTTATAACATCGGTAATAACCGCGAAACCATTTTTAAAGAAGATTGTAATTACGAATTCTTTTTGAGAAGACTACAGTATTACGTAGGCGGACTTGTTCATATTCACGCCTATTGCCTAATGCCCAATCATTTTCATCTCTTAATTGAAATCCCTATTGAAAATCATCATCATACCTTGCCATTCGGTAAAAGTGGCCTGTCAACTATTCAAAGGGCCTTTAAAAACTTTTTCACCTCTTATGCTAAAGCCATCAATAAAGCCTACGGCCGCCTGGGAAGCCTCTTTAAAACCCGTTGTCCCTTCAAGCCCATCAATGATCATTACCAATATAAAATCACCATGGCCTACATTCATTACAATCCAGTCAAAGCAAAGCTCTGTGAGTCCTACGAAAAATGGGAGCGCAGCTCTTACCAACTCATTCAGACCCGCAAAGCGAACACGATCAGAGTAGAAAGGGCCCTCCAACAATTTGGCGGCTTGGAAGAATTTCTTAATTTCCATAATCATTACGGTAAATTCAAAAACCCTGATCTTTAAACTTGAACATACCCTACGTACATGAAAGCAGACGTCATCATCGTCGGTGCCGGCCTGGCCGGGATTATCACTGCAACTGAACTGTTAAACCAAAACAAAAAAGTCCTGCTCATCGACAGAGATGTGGAAGAAGAATTGGGCGGCCTCGCAAAATGGGCTTTCGGCGGCATGTTTTTTGTCAATACCAAACACCAAAGACGAAATGGTATCAAAGACAGTATCGACCTGGCAATGAAAGATTGGTTCTCTTATGCAAATTTCCCGAAAGAGGAATATTGGGGCAAAAAGTGGGCCGAACAATACATCCATCTTTGTACAGATCATGCTTATCACTGGCTCCGACAGCAGGGCCTGGATTTTTTCCGGGTACTCAATTGGGTTGAACGTGGCCTGAATCAGGATGGCAATTCCGTCCCGCGCTTTCATATGGTCTGGGGAACCGGCTGGGAGTTGGTCCGGGTGCTGAATCAAAAATTACTCCAACATCCCCAAAATCATAATCTTCAACTGCTATACCAACATCGTGTTACCGACCTGCTAGGCAATGCTGAAGGAGTCCGAGGTGTTGCAGGGGTGGATGAAAGGACCCAAACAGAATTTGAAGCCCGGGCGGATATCGTGGTGGTGGCTACCGGTGGGATCAATGGCAGCATTGAAAAAGTGAGAAAACACTGGTACAAGCCCTGGGGTACACCCCCCGAGATCATACTTAATGGCGCTCATAAATTTGCGCTGGGTGATCTGCACGAGGCTACCGAAAAGATCAAAGGCAGTGTAGTGAATTTAGAGAAACAATGGAATTATGCAGCCGGTATTCGTCACTATAAACCTCGGAAAAAGGACCATGGCCTGAGCTTGGTGCCTCCCAAGTCGGCCCTCTGGCTCAATTATCAGGGCAAAAGAATGGGCCCCAATCCCTTGGTAACCGCTTATGATACACGCTTTTTAGTAGAACGGATCTGCCAGGAACCTAAAAAATATTCCTGGCAACTGCTCAACCGAAAAATAGCCTTCAAGGAATTCGCTATCTCCGGCTCTGAACATAATGAAGCCTTTAGAGATAAAAAGTTCTTTCCTTTTGTCAAAAACGTGTTGTTGGGAAATAAAAAATTAGTGAATAAAATACTGGATGAATGCGAAGATATGATCGCCGCCGATACCCTGGAAGAATTGGTGGATAAAATGAATGTCCTTCAAGGAAACCAGGACGTCCACCTGGATTATGTGAAACAGGCAGTCCGGGCCTATGATCAGGCCATTGATCAGGGCACGCCCTATCAGGACCAACAATTACAACGCATTGCCCATGCCCGTCAGTGGCGAGGCGATAAAGTACGCACCTGCAATATGCAAAAGATCGGAGATCCGACTGCAGGCCCCTTTATCGCCATTCGAGAGTTCATCCTTTCGAGAAAAAGCCTGGGAGGAATTCAAACAGATCTGCAATGCAGGGTGCTGACCCTAGCCGATCCCGAAGGATTTCAAGAGCCCATTCCAGGACTTTATGCAGTGGGTGAAGCAGCCGGCTTTGGTGGCGGAGGCATGCATGGTTATCGTTCGCTGGAAGGTACCTTCCTTGGTGGATGTGTCATCACTGCTCGCGTGGCGGCCGCCGCTATTGATGACAAAAAACTGGCTTAAAACCTGTATCCTGCACTTAAGAACAACCAGGGCTCAAAACTTTTCATTGGAGTGGAAACATACAGTTCCAGTGGCCCGACTATGCTTTCATAACCATAGCCGATAAAGATCCCCTGCTCAAACTTTTTCTCAAAAAGATCTTCAAATTGCATGCTTAGCGCAGAGTTCGAGTATCCTGTAGTAATATGGTGCACAGCGGCCAGATCCCACCGGAGCTTCGTCTGAAAGGCGAAAGTATTTTGACTATTCCTCCTCATCAAGGGCATACCAGCCTGAATCATACTGTTTTGGCGTGTATAATTGGTCAGTCCACCCTGGTAGAACAGATATTGGATATCTATATAGTCACTGCTGTAGCCCAATTGCCCTGCTATTGAAAAAACGAGCTTTGAAGAGAGCGGAAAAAAATGCTTGTAATCGGCAGATAACCATAATGGAGCTTCCCTTTCCCGATAATCAGAAAAATTATCTGTGATCTTTTTGGCCAATATCTTGAATTCGAAGCCTTTATTAGGAAAATGAACCTTGTCGAGAATATCGGCTTCCCCATACACAAAGTAGTTGTAGATGTGTGTGTTGAGGTTTTCAAAAAGAAGTTGCTGTGCTTTATCCGTAAACCCATAGAGTTGCCATTCTATCCCGCCTCCCATGGCAAAATTCAGAGACGGATTCCATTGCACCCCAAGTCTTACTTCAATCTCATTGTTTTGAATGTCTTCATAATCCGTATCCGTATTGTAGGAGTAATAGTCCTCTCCTTCGAATTTCAGGGTAGCAAATGGAGAAAAAACACCATTGCTGTTGTTCATAAACCGAAAGTTTAGATATGGGTTCCGACTCACCCTGAGTTCCATGTCAAATTCATTTCCGAAGCCTTTCCAGTTTTTGAATTGAGGATGAAGCAGGAGGGCTAATCCAAAGTCTGAGTTGTAATTGGCTCCAACATGCAGAGTTGCACGGTCCTTTTCCTTCACCTGGATCTGCATGGTCGTCTGCCCCTGTGTATCGCGAGTAAAACTATAGTAAATGCTTTTAAATTGCTGGCTGGCCTGAAGTTTCTCGATGGCCAATTGGATCTCATTTAAATCATAAGTGCGAGCAGGTTTTAACTTCATCGTATTAAAGACAAAACGGTCGGGTACATGTTGGTTTCCATAAACCTCAATGGCCTTTAACTGTATGTTCGTATTGCCGATCCTGGTCAGTTGGATAGGGCGGGGCCTAAGACTTTGGCCACCCCCTTTGCTAAGAGCCAACAATTCCTCACGGTATTGTTCTGCGGCCCTTCTGCCGATGGCGATGAGCGAATCCGCTTTGTTAAAATCAGCTACCGAATAGCCTTGCAGAGGTATCTCAATGCAAATGTCACAATCTCCTTCATACTGCTTCCTGGCCTCCTCTGTCACGATCTCATAGGTGCGCCCCAGAACCTCAAACGGCCCCGGATAGTCTCTTTCATCTTCAGCTGTTATTAATTTCACACCAATAACAAGATCAGCCCCCCGCCGCCGGATCTCTTTGACTGGGAAATTATTCAATACCCCTCCGTCCACCAGCAGCATGGAATCTTTTTCAATAGGGTTAAAAACGGCGGGGATGGTCATGGTGGATAATAAAACATTCGGTAAATAGCCCGTATCCTGAATCACTTCCCGGCCTTTGTTCAAATCAACGGCTACACAATAAAAAGGAATGGAAAGATCTTCAAAATTGATACTCGTTTCTATAGGGTAAGTCAAGCGGTGAAGCTGCTGGTAAATATTGATCCCGTCAATAAAAGCGCTGGTGAACCCGATCTGGTTCCTGGCTCGGCTCATCGACAACAGATACCGCTCCGAATAGTTTTTGGTGGCTAGTGGCGCTTTTCGACGATCATAGCTATTACTCAACAGATGATCCCAGTCAAAATCCAGCGCGACTTCCTTCAAAGCCTCTGCATCATATCCTAATGCATACAAACCACTGACAATGCCTCCCATACTGGTGCCGCCAATCCTGTCTATAGGGACTTTTAATTCTTCCAGATACTCCAAAACCCCAACATGGGCCAGGCCAAGCGCTCCACCACCTGCTAACACAAGACCGATTTCTTTTTCTTCCACCTCCCCCTGGGCTTTAATATCGGTTTGAAAAAAAATAGCTGTAAAAAGAAGGGAGATCAGGATAGGATGTAATGTTTTCATAGTATTTTCAGGCTTAAGGTTCTTGCTCACAAAGTAAGATTTTTGAATTACTTTTGGAAGCGTTTTGTTAGGTTCCGGGATTCCGGAACCCCGGAACTATAAAACAATTAACAACTAAAATATCTATGCAAACCAAAATCTCTACTTGTTCCCTAATCATCTTTCTATTTACGTCTTTACACTGTTTTTCTCAAAATCTGAGCTCCGAAACATTCGCCGGTCTACAACTTCGCAATATTGGCCCGGCCACCATGTCCGGCCGTATTGTCGATCTGGCCGTGCAGGAAAGCGATCCCTATATCATTTATGTAGCTTCTGCAACGGGAGGTGTTTGGAAAACAACCAATAATGGCGTCACCTTCAAGCCGGTTTTTGAAAAAGAAAATACGCACTCCGTCGGAGCGATCGCACTTCATCAGCAACATCCTAAGTTTCTGTGGGTCGGAACAGGAGAAAGGGCCAATCGCCAAAGCTCTTCCTGGGGAGACGGGGTGTATAAGTCGGATAATGGCGGAAAAACCTGGAAGAATGTCGGCCTGAAGGATTCGCATCACATCGGTCGCATCGTGCTCCACCCAAATGATACCAACACCGTTTATGTAGCGGCCATGGGCCACCTGTGGGGGCCGAATGAGGAAAGAGGCTTATATAAAACGACAGATGGCGGGCAATCCTGGCAACGTATTTTAGACGGTGATGAAAATACAGGAGTGGTCGATGTGGCCATGGATCCTTCCGACCCTAATATTTTATATGCAGCTACCTATCAGCGTCGTCGTCGTCCCTATGGCTTTAACGGCGGTGGGCCAGGCAGTGCGCTCTATAAGTCGACCGATGGCGGGAAAAACTGGAAAGAACTGATCAAAGGGCTTCCGGAAGGGGATAAAGGCCGCATTGGTATTTCAATTTACAGAACAGATCCCAAGATCGTATACGTTTGTGTGGAACAAGGTTTCCAATATAATGCTTCTACGGCTTACAACCGACGCAAAGCAGGTATCTATCGTTCAGAAGATAAGGGGGAAAGCTGGACCTTTATGAGTGATTGGAACCCTCGTCCGATGTATGCCAGCCAGATCCTGGTGGACCCCAGCGATGATCAGCGCATTTATATGATGAATAGCTTTAGCTACTCAGATGACGGCGGAAAGGAGTTCACCACAGCCCGACAAACACTTCACGGTGACGATCGTATCCTATGGGTCAATCCCAATGATTCAAGGCACGTCATTAAAGGAGATGACGGCGGATTAGGCATTTCCTATGATCGGGCCAAAACCTGGTTGTATGCCACTCACCTGCCCTTAAGCCAGTTTTATCGCGTAAGTGTAGACATGCGCAAGCCTTACTGGATCTATGGAGGCCTACAGGATAACGGTAGTTGGATGGGGCCGAATGAAACTTATCGTTCGGAAGGTATTTTAAATTACGACTGGATAAAAACGGGTGGCGGAGATGGATTTTTGAACCTCATCCATCCTGAAGATGAAAATACACTCTATACCGAATCCCAATACCTGGGACTTTCTCGCCTGGACCTCCAAACACGCCAGCGTCGTTCCATCCGCCCTGGTGATCCCAAAGGCCGCATTGGAGCCCGACGAAACTGGGATGCCTGGGGCCCCGGCGTTCCGGAGCCTGAGTTGGGCAATGCAATGGCCCCGGCTAACTGGGACGGTCCCTTCTTTATATCCCATCATAATGCCAACAAGATCTATGCGGGTACCAATAAACTTTGGAAAAGTACGGATGGAGGAGACAGATGGGAAGACCTCGGAGATCTCACCACTCAAGTCAATCGACGGGAACTGAAAATTATGGGTGAAAGAGCAGATACCTCCACTGCCTCCCTGGACGACGGCATTCCCTACTACCCAACGCTAACGGCTATTGCTGAATCTCCCCTACAAGCCGGTGTCTTGTACATCGGTACCGATGACGGACAAGTGCAAGTATCTCTGGATGATGGTAAAAGCTGGAAAAATGTGAGTGATCGCTTGCCTGGCCTGCCGAAATCTACCTGGGTCAATACCATTGAAGTATCCCGATTTGAGGCGGGGACGGCTTTTGTGGCTATCAACAATTACCGCAACGATGATTTTACCAATTATCTCTACAAAACAACTGACTTTGGTGAGTCCTGGACTTCAATAGTGGGAGATCTTCCTGCTGATCGGGTGGTCAGAACGATGAGGGAAGATCCCAAAAATCCGAAATTGTACTACCTGGGCACGGAATTAGGCCTGTTCATTTCAAATAATAGCGGGAAAAACTGGGTGGAGCTCAAAAATAATATGCCTACGCTTCCATTTAACGATCTGGTCATTCATCCCCGCGACAATGATCTGGTTTTAGGTACTCACGGAAGAGGCATCTGGATTTTGGATAACCTCAATGCTTTGCAGGAATTAAGCCCCGAAAAGCTAAAGGAGGAAGCTGTATTGTTTAGTATTCCAACTGCAGAGATGATCAACTACAGCCGAGACGGAGGGCATGTCGGGAATATGATCTTTAGAGGAGAAAATCCGGATAGAGGAGCTATGGTCGATTATTATCTGAAAAGCCCGGTTGCAAAAGGCAAAATCGAGTTAGCGATCCATTCTATGGATGGAGAATTAATCCGCAAGCTTAGTGTAGATACCACAGCCGGTGTGCATCGCTCTCTTTGGGACTTTGAGTACCCCGCTCTTCCGGGAGCAGTCCGAGATACCGTTGGGCGAGGTGGCCGGACGAGAGGGAACGGGCCTTCCGGGCCGATGGTCGTGCCGGGCATGTATATAGCCCGCTTGATGGTTAACGGAAAAAACTACGAGCAGACTTTTAAAGTAGAGGATGACCCACGTCTGGATATCCGCATCGAGGATCGGCGTGAATGGACAGCCACGCTTTTCGAGATCGCGGAACTTTATAAAGCCGTACTGAAGGAAGTTAATGAAATTAGGCCGGTTCAATGGAAATTTGATAGAATGTCCGCTAAAGAAAAATCAAAGGTGAATGAAAAAATATTAGAGGAAGCCAAGGAATTGGACCGTATGTATGACGAACTGTTGAGCCGTACCAGAGGACTTTACCGCCAGGTATCCGGCTGGATAGGCAAGATGACAGCCGATCAGGAAAGTCAAATGGCTTACTATCAGGAAATGTTGGACAAGCTGGCGCCGAGGAAAGAAGCTGTAATGAAGAAAGGCGCTAAGTAGACTTTTAGTTGAGGGCCTGGTCGGGCCCTCAATTAAACTTAATGTTTAAGAAGCATTTTCCTTCTTTTTTTCTTCTACCTTATCAGCAATTTTTAAGGCCCACACCATTTGTTTGTAGGAAGGATAGCCTTTGTACAAAGCCTTTTTTCTGGCAATCATCAGACAGCCGCGCTCATCATAAGACAAAACCTTTTTATTGCCTTCTTCGAGGCTCCAATCGATCATTTGCTGCCACTCGTCAGCGGAGTACATTTCAAAGTCAGACTTCAGCATTTCGAGATCGGTCGGATCGGATAGATCATAATTTCTGGACATACGTTGGTTGTATTTTGGTGGGCAAATTAAAGTATTTTCAGACTTTTTCAAAAAGCGAGCCGGCACATAAAATAATTTAATTAGCGGACAGTGGTAGCCAAGCCTTCATTAAATTATTTACGATCTATAAGTTTTTGAAGGTCTTTCAGGAGCTTTTCTTCCCTGCTCTGCTTTTTTGAGCGTGGGCGATCGATTCCATCCCGAATGATCGAGTATTCTTCAAGTACTTCTTTGGCCCTTTCCAGTTCGCCTGCCCGAACGTATGTGAGGGCCAGATTCCAGGCTGCCTCATCCTTGAGCAGGCTTTCTTCTTCGAGGATCTCTTCAAAGGTTTTTCCAGCTGCTTCTGTGTCACCTAATTCCATTTGACAATATCCCCGAGCCATTTTCAGAAGAGAGTTATCCGGCTTGGCCTCAGTACAATTCTGGAGCAGAGGCAAAACCTCTGAATACTTGCCGGCTGTGTAAAGATCCATAATCAGTTGATCGTCGGCACATGCATTTTCTCCTCGCGTAGTCAAATCAAGTGGAATGGGCTCGGCAAAGGCCTGGTACAGTTCTTCAGGCGAGGAAGGTGAAGTATAGGTGTTATATAGAAAATAGGCTGCAAGTACAAATAAAATAGAGGCTGCAATACTTATAATGGTTCTAACAGGTATGAGAGGTGATTTTTTTCTGTCCTCTGGGAAATTTTGTTGATTCAGGTGCCGTAAATCATCCAGGGTGAAGGCCACGGAAGTCCGATGTGTGAGGTAAGCTTCCATCTTTTGTCGGTCTGAAAGCGCCGAGGATAGTTCCGGATCGCTTTTTAGACGCGCCTCAAAAGCAGCTTTTTCGTCTGCTGTCATATTGCCTTTTACATACGCTTCTATCAATGTTAGATCCTGTTCGCTCATTGTGTCATGTTTTTACAATGATCAAAATCCGGTTCCCGGTGTATCAGGCTTCTCCATCTTTCAATACAGGCAAACTTTCTTCGGTATACGGTATTGCGGTTGCTCATATTTAATGTTTGGGCAATTTCCTCCACAGGCTTTGATTGTTTGTCTAACTCCAATAATTGCCGGCATGTAGCGCTAAGTTCTAAAAAGGTTTTGTCCAATAATTGAAAACAAATAGCTTCCGAATGTGCTCTTTCCGCTAAAGGCTCTGCCAGATGGATGTCTTGCTCATATTGGGCAAGGATAGTGAATTGCAGCTCTTGAAGTTTTAGACGACCTCTTAGGCGGTCTCGCCAATGATGTTTCCAGATGACAAATAAAAAGGCCCCAAGCGGACAATTTAAACAAAAACCTTCTTTACCGGCACTGATCGTTAATACCATCATGGAATACTGGAATACATCCTCTGCATCTTTTATCGTACCCTGATTATTTTTCATCCAGCCTTTTAATTGACCCAGGAAGCGATCGTAAATTTCCTGTATTCGATGTCGGTTACCTTTCCGGAATCCTTCTTCGATGTAGTAGTGATGGTCTTGGTGCGGTACTGGCATTACGGTGTTGGCTGTCAATGTATTTGAATCCCAAATTATCAAAATTCGAGTAAAAAAGCGGTTTGATGGGTAAGATTTTTGCTTTTTGTCGATATACTTAAAAATTAGGGAATGGTTTTGAGTTTGGATGGGTTTATATTTTTAGAATGCCCAAAATATCAAAATTATTTATCTTTAAATAAGGGTTTTTTGAATTTAAATTTTAAAAATCCTGTTTTTTCATTTACCTCAATAAACTAAACATGACAACTGAAAAAATTAGAAGTTTTTGGCGGCCCCTGGCCATTTTTTTATTTGTAGCGCTGATTGGGACTGTTCTATGGATGATTACAAGAAGTGCTCCCCCTAGTGATCACGACGGGAATACCGAAATGGGGGATGATAGCCCTAGAGCTCCAGCTTTTTTTGATTGTGTTTACAGAAATATTAGTGACAAGTCCTCAGCAACGCTTATTTATACAGGGGAATTAACCTACTCAGGTGACTATGCCGGTCGCTCTTATAATGATATTGAAATTATGCCATCCATATACAATGATAGTGGATCACCACTTCCTACCACTAATGTTTCAGTAAATTATTCAGTATCTGTAGGTGTCATTGATGTGAAAGATCCGTCTGATCCTTATGGTGGTATTGCCATTACCTCCTGTGACTTTAATGGAACAAACAGTACTTGTGAATTTGTCATAAAAATTACTATTAGTAACCTTCTTCCCGGCGCTCAAAATTTTACAGTTAAATTTTTGTTTCCTTATGGAGGGTATCAAGATGATCTTAATCATACTCACCCCCCTGAAGAACAAGAACTGGTCTTAGACGTCAAAATCTGCCCATTCCCAGATCTCTCGAGTCTTAGTGGACCAGATGAACTAATTCCAGGTATTGTTGATGAAATTTCAGGCACATTTCCGGAAAAACCAATTGGTGAAAACCCCTCTTCTGATTGGCCTAAATATCAGATTTTTAACAACGAAGGAGTCATCACCCTGATTCCCTATTTCGAGGACGATTTCAATAAAGAAAATCAGGAATAATCGGGGATAGATAGAAAATGAGCCATTCGTTCCTTTTTTAAGGCGAATGGCTTATTTTTATAGAATGAAAACCCTAATACCACTACTTACCATCTTTTTTTTCTACGGCTTCAGTTTTCCACTTTCGGGGCAATCTTTAATTGATCGACAAAAAGCAATAGACCTTTACGAACAGGCTGAAGCCGTGGCTAATGCCGAGAATACCAACCACTGGACCTACATTGAACTGGCTGAGCGAGCGCTCCCTTTGTTGGAATCTACGAAGCAGTGGGAGTTATATTGTCGAACATTAACAGGTTTAATGAACACCTGTTTTTATGTACATCGTTTTACACTTTCTCGGCAATATGCTGAAAAGTTGGAAGCTGACCTGTCAGAACTCCCAATTAATGATGACTTTCGTCTTGACAGAGTCCTTCGACTGGCCGTTTATTATGCCAATCAAACCGACTACCCCAAGGCAGCCCAGGTCATGAAATGGGCCGAGCAGATTGCCGACCGGTCAGGAGCT
This sequence comes from Bacteroidia bacterium, assembly GCA_030430845.1. Lineage (GTDB taxonomy): Bacteria > Bacteroidota > Bacteroidia > Chitinophagales > Saprospiraceae > JANQPA01. The sequence continues at coordinate 18,188 of JAUIKE010000145.1, forward strand.
AACAAGGCCAGTATTTATAATAATCTGGGCTATCTCAATAAAGTTCAGGGTGATTATCAAGTGGCGCTGGACTACTATCAAAAGTCTATTGAGGAGCGCAAAAAAACGAGGCCTGTTAATTATGGACATCTCTCGAATACCCAGCGGAATTTAGGTCGGTATTATCAATCCTTAAAAAAGTACAAGGAAGCACAGTCCTACTTTTTAGCCAGTCTAAAATCTCTGGAGAATGGAGCTGCACCTGATTTGATTCGGGATTATACGGCTTCTTCTTATACCGATCTGGGGTTGAATTACCAGTTTCTGGGAGATTATCAGAAAGCTGCATTTTATCTAAAAAAAGTAGATGGGATTCCGGACCTTTTGCCTGCTTATTATGCAAGAGCGAAGTTGTTTTTGGGAAAAAACTACTTGAAGACCGGACGAATAGATGAAGCACAATCTATTTTAAGCAAGGTAAAAAATGATTTCAGGGAGATTTACGGTTTAAGGCACACCAATACTGCTGCTGCTTATCAGTTTCTCGGCGAAGCAATGGCCGAGAAAAAAGATTGGGAACAAGCTTTGGCCTACTATCAAATGGCATTGGCTGCTTCTACCCGCGATTTTTCTGACACCCTGAATTTTGCTGCTAATCCTACCGCTTCTTCAGATGTTATTTCGAAAATTGACTTATTGCCTGTTTTATCCCTGAAAGCGCAGGCTTTAAATGCTCAAGGGAAAAGGATTTTAGCCTTGAAGGCCTACCAGATAGCCACTGAAATTATTTACGACATTCGGAAGGATATTTTTTCCTACGAATCTAAACTTTTACTTAGTGATCGCTCAACAGAGTTATTTGAGGATGCTATTTCATTTTGTCATACGGCCTTTATGAAAACGCAGGATCCGGTTTTTCCGGAGCAAGCCTTTGTTTTTTGTGAAAAAAATAAAGCCACCCTTTTGCTGGAAGCCATGTTGGAAGCAGAGGCACAGGGGGCATCTTCCATTCCTCCTGCCCTCCGTAAGGAACTGCAGGCTTTAAAAACGGACTTAGCCGTTTATGAAAAAGCAATTATTAAGGCGGATGAGAAGGACATTGGAAAGTTGAAAGAAGGGCGGTTGAACATTCAGCAACAAATAGAAGATTTAAATAGAGAAATTGAAGAAAAGTATCCCAAATACCATCGTCTTCGCTATAATTTGTCGACTGCCGGAGTAAACCAGGTGCAGGAAAAACTGCTGGAAAAGAACGAGTTATTGATCGAGTTTTTCTGGGGACAAGATCATTTGTATGTCTTTGCGATCAATCAAGAAGGGCTTGAACTAAAAAAACTGGATCAGGCCGGTGGGCTTGCAGATAAATTGATTGACTATCAGCAGTATTTCACAGATGCCGGCCAGATTGTTAATGAACCTTCCCGTTTTAGGCAGCTATCTGCACAATTGTTTCAAGAATTGCTCGCTCCGGTTCTTGTAGATAAAAAAGTGGATCGTTTGTTGATTATTCCCGATGGCCCAGCGGCCTATTTACCTTTTGAAACACTGATTCCACCATTGTCAAAAAGCCAAGAGAACGGATATTTATTGGAGAATTATTCGATCAGGATGTCATATTCTGCTACGCTCTTACTCCAGGGAAAAAGTAAAAAGAAGGATAAGGATCATCTATTGTTAGCATTTGCTCCTGTTTTTTCCAATGGCGAAAACAATCTGTCGCCTTTATCCCATTCCTTACAAGAGGTTGATAACATTAGGGGATTTGAAAAAACTGTTTTCACAAAGGACCAGGCTACGGTTCAATTTTTCCGGCAATTTGGGCCGGAATATGGTGTACTGCATCTCTCTACTCATGCACAACTCAATAAAGCGGAGCAGAACCCCCGGATTTTTTTTATAGATAGTGCATTATATCTGAACGAGCTTTATGCCATGCAATTGCAAGCAAAATTGGTTGTTTTGAGTGCCTGCGAAACCAACTTAGGAAGGTTAGCTAAGGGAGAAGGAATGATGAGTTTGGCTCGGGGTTTTCGGCATGCCGGTGCCAATAGTTTGATTGCTTCTCTCTGGGAGGTATCCGATCGGTCAACATCCGAAATCATTCAATCTTTTTATTCCCATCTAAGCCAGGGGAAATCCGGGGCGGAGGCATTAAGAAAAGCTAAGTTAGATTTTTTAGCACGCGCTGATCTGAAAGAATTTCAAAAGACTCCTTACTACTGGGCTTCCTTGGTACATATAGGCGAAGATACCCATTTGAAGAAGGCTAAGCGATCGTTTTTGCCTTGGTTGGGGCTTTTGGGAGCAGTAATACTGGGTTTTCTATTCTTTAGACCTCAAAGGTTTCGAAACCTTTGAGGTCTTAGGTGAAAAATAAAAAAAAAGTTCCCCAAAGGGTAAGATTTTCTCTCCACTCCTATATACCTGTAGTAATCGGTTCGGAATTCACACTCATGCATCTCCTTTTTGGAAAAAACACCCAAACAAGGCAGACAGAAGTATGTCTGCTCGAAAGGGAATAGCAGGGTTCCAGCCTCTTTTTTAACCTTCAAACCATAACAAATGAAAATCAATTGCGCTTTGCAACGGTTATGCAGTTTGCTCAGCCTTTGCATGATCTGCCTGACCCTTCAATCTCAGACAAGCTGCGAAAACCGGGCCCTGGATTTCGACGGAGTCGACGATCACATTGTGCTGACAGCACCTCCCATTTCAGGAAATACTCCTTTTTCTGTTGAAATGTGGTTTACTTCTAGTTCCACAGGAATGAACGCCAACTGTGTAGGGAATTTCCGACGCCTGTTTTCCTTGTCAGGCCCCAATAATGTAATCGAATTCGGCGAGTGCGGCCAGTTCTTAAACTTCAGATGGCAAAATAATACCGGTGGTTTAGGAACCACTCAGGTGAGCCCTACTCAGTTGGTACTCAACAACTGGTATCATCTGGCAATGGTCTATGATGGTTCCCAGTTCCAGCTTTATCTGGATTGCGTCCTTATCTTCTCTACGCCTGTAACAAGTAATTTTAATTTCACCCAGTTCCGATTAGGTCAATGGCCTGGGGCTTTGGCCGTCAACCAAAACTGGCAGGGCAGGATCGATGAAGTACGTATGTGGAATGGCGTCCTATCGTTACAACAGATCATGGATGGCAAAACCTGCCCGCCGACCGGTATGGAACCTAACCTTGCATTGTATTGGACCATGGATCAGGGTAATCCTGGAAATAACAACACCTCTATTACTCAAGTATTGGATCGTTCACCTAATAATGCAAACGGTAACTTGATCCAGTTCGCACTCAATGGTGCTACCAGTAACTTCGTTTGCTCCCAAACGCCTTTGCTATATCCGAATTATAACAATTTGGAACTGAATATTGGGGAATACCCACCTCCACACGCTGCTATTTCGGAAATCTGTAGTGGCGATCCGGCCCATTTTTGCCTGAGCCTCAATGGCCAGGTTCCAAGTATTCCTCCAGGCACTACCATTCAATGGCAATATGATGAAGGAGGTGGATGGGTAGATGAAACCGACCCTGATTTTAACGGACTTTGTTTTCCCGTGAATGCCATAGAAATGGACTGTGCATCTAATTCTGACGGATACATTGATCGGGCCTATCGTGCACTTATCACAGCGGTAGATCCCATTAGTGGAGATATATGCACCTACATTTCCGATACCGATACTTTGCGGATCTGCTGCCCGATCGGACCGGCGAGCGTGCAACTCACACCGGATGATCCGCTTTGTGAAGGAGATACAGTCGATGTAGATGTCGAACTGATTACAAGTGATCCATTTGTTTTGACACCCGGACCTTTCGTAATGATTGAATGGTTTGTGAATGGGAGTAATATTCCAGGCGTAAAAAATCAGACAGCTTTTTCTTTCACCTACAATGGCGTAACGACTCCTTCGCTTTGTTTTGAAGCTATTATTACGAATTGTAATGGAAAACAGAGCCTGGTCTCATCCTGTATTGTAGTTGACCCGGTACCCAAATGTGGAACCATCGAAGGAAAATCCTCTACTTTGGTTCAGGATCCTCTTAATCCGGACTTATACTACATCTGCCCGGGCAATGATGCTGTGATAGGCGTGGCTACTCCTTTTGAGGATTGTATCATTAATTGGCAGTATTCATTCGATCAGGTGGACTGGTTTCCTATGGGCGTTTCCAACGGCCTTCAAAACACCAATATATTACCCTCTATCCTCTGGCCTGTAGGGGCCACTTCCATTTTTTATCGAATAGAATGCAGGCCATTGTCAGATCCTTCCGGATGTGAACCATGCAACAGTAATATACTCGAAATCCAATTACTTGAGGCTCCGGCAATGGATGTTATTACAGGCTTGAACCAGATCTGCAAGGAAGATGGAGGCACTTTATTATCCGTTTCCAGTCCTGATCCAGACCTGACTTATACCTGGTTATGCAATGGCTTGGAAGTAGGAAGCGGTCCTGACTATTTCGCTACCCAAGCAGCTTGCTATTGGGTAGAGATTTCTAATGGTTGCCAGGTAGTGGAAACAGATTGGTTTTGCCTGGAAATCTGTGAAGTCATTCCGATCATTAGCTGCCCGCTACCGCCTAATCCTTGTGTAATGCCGGGAGAACCGATTTTTCTTACTGCTTGCCTGTCAGAATCTACTTGCGGGGATAACAGTCTGTTTGTATATGAATGGACCTGGGTGGATGAACTCGGAAACCCGCAATCTGCTACAGGCTGTGAGCTAACAGACGTGCCGGCAGAAGAAGGGACGGAGTATACTTTGACCATAAAAGACAGCGCCACTGGATGTACGGCTTCCTCTTCCATTTTTGTCAAACCCTGTTGTTAATTCCAAAAAAATCAGAAAACAATGAAACGCATCATATATATTTTTCTTTCCTTTTTTCTTATCCCTCTCATGCAAATAGAGGCGCAAACTTGTAATTGCGAAGCTCGCCTGGTACAGCTAAGGGACTGCTGTTATTCCCTTCAAATGCGATTCCCGGTAAGCCGGACTTGTGACGAGGCTGATTATAAAGTGGTTTATTTTAATACCGATGTAGTAAGTGGATTTACATCAGAGATCAGCGGACCGATCAGCACTCCGACTGGTATTGGCGTGAGTGTAAATACAGATAGGACCTTTGCTACCTTTACTTCGGTGAATGATTTAGTTGATCTGGCAGGTTTTAATAACTGGTTGGAAATTGGTCAGCTATGCTTGGAAAATGCAGGTTCCGGTGCTTCTACTTTCTCTGTAGGGGCCAGTCCGTCAGAATTTAGTCGTCCAACTTGTATCGTTGAGTTTGAACAAAATATTCCATGTAAAAAGACTAGCGTACCGATTGATACAACCAAATTCTATGGGGATACGCTCTCGAATAAACCGACCAAGGTCAAATCCTTCGAGGATGCTTATTTTGTGAC
>JAUIKE010000146.1 GCA_030430845.1 Bacteroidia bacterium
GATTTTTTTAAAGGGCAGGCCTTGTTTGTCAATGTGGTTGATCCGCTTGTGGATGCGGCCGTAAAGGGGGATTATAAAAAGGTGGGGGTGATCGCCACCAAAGCGACTACCCAATCCCAGATCTACCCTCGCCAGCTGCTTTCACGGGCACCTAACATGGAGGTGTTCCCACTGGCTACTCCGCTGCTGGCCCCAATGATAGAAGAAGGCTATGTAACCAACAAGATCAGCTATGTAATCCTGGAGAACTACTTGTCTAACCCAGGCTTCCACAACATCGATGCCATGCTGCTGGCCTGTACACACTACCCGCTCATTCATTCGAGCATCGACGCTCATTTCCAGCATCGGGTAGAGGTACTCGACTCCACGGACGTCGTAGCCGAAGCTGTCTACGAGCAGCTCAAGGTCCATTCTTTACTGAATAACCAGCAGCGTCACGCTCACCAGTTTTTTGTATCTGATTATTCCCCTTCTTTTGAAGAAACTACCCGAATATTCTACCAAGGCGAGATTGAGTTGGAGCAGTGTGCGATGTGGTAGGGTGTAGGTTTTTTGGAGTCCAGGATTTTTAGAGTGGGCTCCAATGATATTCGAGGCGGGGAGGGGCGTTAGTGACCTGGTGACTGCGAGTCACCAGGTCACTAACGAAAATTTTTTCTCCACACAAAGTTACCCCCCTTTTCCCACAATCGCCACTACCTGTCCGCTTTTGTCCGAAATTGCAAGGTTTTGAACGCTTGCCCGTAAGCACTTCCCCAGCCTAGTGTATCGTAAACCGGATATACTTAATCTTCTTCCCTTCCGCCAAATGCATATTCTCGTAATATGTCTTGGTTTCCAGTTCTGGGAAAGGAAGTACTTTTGCGTAGATATCATCGTCCTGGTAGAGGATATTCACCTGAGGGTCTTCAGCGAGTACTTCCAGGCTAAACTCATACAAATTCGGCTCATCCGTTTTGAGGTGAACGAAGCCCCCGGGCTTTAGGATCTTCCGATAAGCATTCAGGAAATTCGGGGCCGTCAAGCGCCGGTTGGCTTTGCTCTTCCTCAGGAAAGGATCCGGGAAAGTAATCCAGATTTCATCGACTTCGCCGGGCTCAAAGAACAGGGCGATCTGCTCGATGCGAGTACGCAGGAAAGCCACATTATCCAGCTTTTCTTCCAAAGCAATACCCGCCCCTTTCCAGATTCTGGCCCCTTTTACATCCACCCCAATAAAGTTTTGTTCGGGATAGCGCCTCGCCAGATCTAAGGTGTATTCACCCCGGCCGCAAGCCAACTCTAATGTAATAGGATGATCATTCTGAAAATGCTGACTCCTCCATTTATCTTTCAGATCCACTTCTGCTCCATTCAACCCTATCAATTGGGGTTCTTTCGGATTATAATTTTCATAGACGTTCGGAAAGGTCAACAACTCTGCAAACTTCTGTAACTTATTTCGCTTACTCATACAAATATTTTTCTTTTATGGCTGCCGCCCGGCAGCCAATCATATCTTGAAGTAATGATTGAAGTGGCCGGCGGCCGCTTCAATCATTAATCAGCTCAGATTCCAGTGTATTCAAAGCGCAAAGGTAAATAAAGTCGCAAAATTATTATCTTACCTGAAACATTAGGTTTTAATACCGACAGTGGTTTGCTGTCGGTATTAAAAAACATACTCTCTATGAAATACACCCTTCCTTCCCATTCCGTACTATATGCTTTTTTAATCATCACCCTGCTCATTTTTGGCACCTTTGGCTTTCTTTATGAAACAGGCCTCCCTCCCTGGCTGATGGCTTTGATGGCCATGCTACTAGGAGGTCTTGTTTTCGTCGCCGCGCAATTCATTATCCAGATACTGGCAAAATGGGTGAATCGAATACCTCGCTCCCTAAGCGCCCTGCTTTTGGCCATGCTTTTTAGCCTCTGGTTTGCGAAATGGATGGGCTTTCGAATGCCGGATCAGATCTTTTACCCCGCCGGTATCGGATTGGCTGTCCTGGCCTTATTCGCCGTTTTTAGTTTAAAAAACAGAGATCGACTCCACTGGAGTGTATCCACTTTAGGAATCATCAGTCCTTTTATTTTACTGGCCGTCCTGATCGGATGGTTCGCAGATGAAGGCCAGGACCCTTATGCCGAAGACTTGCGGCCGCCGAAGTTTCAGGAAAAAACAAGACTCCTATCCTCTGAAGGGCTTTCGAATCCAGCCGCTCCAGGGAAGTATTCCCTTGAGTCCTTCACTTACGGCAGTGGCCAGGACAAGCACCGTCCCGAATTTAAGGAAGGCGTAAAATTTACCACCTCAAGTGTAGATGCCAGCCTTTTGTTACCTGAATGGAAAGGGAAAAAGAAAAAATGGCGGGAACGCTACTGGGGCTTTGGTGTGAAAAACTTCCCATTGAACGGAAGAGTATATCTCCCGGAAGGAAACGGCCCTTTCCCCTTAGCGCTGGTCGTCCATGGCAACCACAGCATGATCGATTATTCGGACGAAGGCTATTCCTATCTCGGCGAGCTCCTGGCCAGCCGGGGCATCATTGCCGTATCTGTAGACGAGAATTTCATCAACGGCCACTGGTCAGGCGATTTTCAGGGCCGCGAAATGCCCGCTCGGGCCTGGCTGCTGCTCAAACACCTGGAACTTTGGAATTCCTGGAATCAGGATAGCGAGCACCAACTTTTTGAACAAATCGATATGGATCATATCATGCTGGTCGGCCACTCACGTGGTGGCGAAGCCGTATCCATCGCGGCCGCCTTTAATAATTTGCCTTATTTCCCAGATAATGCCAGGCAGGAGTTTGACTTTCATTTCGGGATCAAAGGCGTGGTGTCCATTGCCCCGACCGACTACCGCTACCAACGGCAAATTCAATTGGAAAATGTCAATTATCTCTCCTTGCAGGGAGCCTATGATGCCGACGAAGTCAGTTTTTGGGGAATGCGCAACTATCGCCGATTGCAATTCACCGACGGGCAGGACTGGTTCAAAGCAGGGGTATACATCCACCGAGCCAATCACGGGCAGTTCAACTCCACCTGGGGCCGGGCCGATTTCGGGCCACCCAGCAAATGGACCCTGAATACGTATCCTCTGATTCCGGGAGAAGAACAACGGGAAGTCGCCAAAATATTCATCAGCGCCTTTGCAGAAGCAGCCCTGAAAAACAATGCTGCCTATTTGCCATTATTCGAAAATGTTAGTTTTGGACGAGACTGGCTGCCCTCCAATTACTACCTCACTCATTTCCAGGACTACAGAGACAGTCTAATCCAAGATTATGAAGAAGATATTAACCTGGTAAGCGGTCGAGATGGCAACCAGATACAAGCTGAGAATCTAAAGATCTGGCATGAAGAAAAACTCAGTTCCCGCACACGGATGAGTCAAGAGAACAACGTAGCCGTTTTAGGATGGGATTACGGCACTCATGTTCGTTCGGATTCAATAGCTAGTTACAGCCTCCTTTTTCCTAAAGAAAAACCATTAAATCTTGACTCTGCTGACCAGGTTCTGATCGCTTTAGGAGCCGGCAATTATAAAACATTAGACAAATTCAGGAAAAAATCGAAGGCAGATAAAAAAGATAAAGAGGACAAAAGAGAAGAGCCAGTCCTGGATTTCCATCTTGATTTAGAAGATCAGTCGGGTAGGCAGGCTCGTATTAAGATCAGTGAAGTGAAGGCCATTGCACCGCCCTTGAAAGTGAAATTTATGAAACTAAAATCTTTGGCCACGCGCATCGGCAAGCCCTGGGAAGTTCAGCTTGAATCATTCGCTCTTCCCTTGAGCGCATTTGAAGGAGTGGAGCAACTGGATCTTCAGCAAATCACCAAAATTCAATTAACTTTTGATGTTTGTCCGTACGGAGTAGTGGTGGTTGATGAGATCGGCTTTTCAAGGGGAGATTTCTCCTCAAGCAATATTTGATCCAGGTAAACCTGGTAAGCCTCATAGGTGTTCAGCCCTTTGTGTCGGCCACCGGGAATAGTAAGAAAATGTTCATCGGAGGGCAGCTCAGGCTTGATAGCTGCAGCTGAAGAATAAGGTACGATTTCGTCAGCCGTGCCGTGGAAAATATAGGTCGGCAAATCCGCTTCTTCGATATATCGATGCAGTGGAAATTCCGAACGAAGATCAAAAGGCAGGTATAAAAATGGTGCCTGCCGCTTAAAAATATCTTTAATGCTGTAATAAGGGGTCTCCAACATTAACATGGCAGCCGGATTTTTGGCAGCCACATAACCAGCCACGCCAGTCCCTAATGATCTACCGAAAATATAGATTTGTTCCGGCTCGTAAGACTTCCGCAAATGGTCATAGGCCGACTGAGCGTCGGCATACAGCCCTTCTTCCGAAGGTATTCCACGACTTTTTCCATATCCACGATAATCAATTGCTAAAAAATCATAGCCTCTTTCGGTAAAATCCGGGTGATAAGAGGCCCAGCGCTGAAGGTTATCGCTGTTGCCGTGCAAATACAAAATTACTTTACCTTGAGAGTTTCCTTCTGCCTCAAAGAACAAAGCATTTACCTCATTACCATCTTCACTGGTAATCCAGCGTTCCTGAAAGGGGTCTTCGAATTGGAAAGTATAGTCCGAAGGAAGAGGATTAGGCTGGAAAATAATATATCCTTGAAAAATATATACCCCTACATGCAAGATCAAAAAGGTCAGTCCAATGACCCCCAATAATCTGATTCCGTTTTTTGCTGCCTTTTTTGACATGAATGTTAAGTCAATTATATTACAAATGTAGCCTTCTGTAAAAAAATCTGGCCCGAAAGCTAATCTATTAACGTTATAAATTCTTTATATTATGTACACATTCGGGCTTTTGCTATCGGGAAAAATACTAAACTAGCATCTACCTTCAATGTTTTGCAAAAAGCCTTCCCTTAAACACTAAACAAATAAAAATGAAAAAGTATATCCTGTTATTTGTTCTGACTCCCTTTCTATGCTTTTTCGAGCTAAAAGCACAAGTTGTCTCTTTTACAGAAGAAATTCAACTCCGAACCGAGGCAGGCTACGAAATAATCGGCGAACTACAGGGAAACACCCTTCTTTTTAAGGATCGCACCAACGAATTTGAGATCCAGGCCTTTAATGAACGCATGAAGGAGGTTTGGACCAAAAAAATTAAATTGGATAAGCGGAATCAAAGAGTACTTGGCATCGTGAGCGATAATAATCAATTTACGATCCTTTACCGATTCCGCGACAAAGGAGAAACCATCATCAAAGCCCATCGATATGATCCCGCAGCTAATTTGATTGACTCCACTACCGTTAAAAACTTCGGTCGCCTGTTTTTTACGCCTGATTTTGAATTCGACCTTTCAGATGATGAAACCAAATTACTCATCTATTATATTGACAAACAAACCCTGCTCAAAGCCGTTTCTTTCGACCTGACCAGTATGAAGCTGCTGTGGGAAAGGAATATTGAACTGGAAGAATACAACAGTATCCGCGACTTTGTTTATATCCTGACCAATAACCAGGGAGACCTCATTTATACCATTGAAAGAGACAATACGCTCTCGCGAAGGGAAGAACATCATTTTACCGTTTATTACTTCCGGGGCACATCGGGGGTTGTTAATCGCTATCAGATCCCTATGCTGGGCAAGCTGACCTACGACGTGATCTTCGAATTTGATAATATCAACCGAAAAATTGTGGCTCTCGGTTTTTTCTCCGAAAAAAATATGACCCGCGCCCTGGGATACTTCTCTCTTTTTGTTCCGGAAGACCCCAGCAAGCAGTATAAACTCAGTTTTCGGGATTTTGATGACGAATTCGTCTCCAACCTGATTGGAAAGGATGTAGAAGACAATAAAGGACTTCGAGAGTGCAGTATTCAGGATATCGTGCTCCGGCAGGACGGCGGGCTTTTATTAATTGGCGAAATGAACCGACAATTTGAAAGACGCCTCGCCAGTTCGGGGCGGGTGGTGATGGATAGCTACAGCCGTTACATCATCGACTATTATTACGACGATATTTTCATCTACTCCATCCATCCTGACGGCAGCGATCATTGGAGTGAAATTTTGTATAAAAAACAGTATTCCCAGGATGACAATGCGGTTTTTTCTTCCTATTTCCTATACAAAAACCCTAAGGAGATCCGCTTTTTATTCAATGACGAAATTCGCCCCGAAAACACCGTCAGCGAATACATCCTCAACGGCAACGGCACCCTGGACAGAAGGAGTGTGCTAAATACTCAAAACCTCAAGCTGCGCCTTCGCTTCCGTGATGCCGTACAAGTTGATTTCAATGAGGTCGTCATTCCAAGTGAAAGACGAAACAGACTTCGATTAGTCAAAATTGAATATTAAGAATATATTTGGAGCGCGGCCGGTCGGTAGCGCTCCAAATATCAATTTCTATGATCCATATCGAAGACCAACAATTAGAAAAGCTCCTTACTTTTGACACACTCGTTCCTACTTTGCAGCAAGCCTTCTGCGATGACATTACGACTCCTTTACGGCATCACCATAATTTTGACAATCCTGAAGAGGGTATGCAGTCTACGCTGTTACTAATGCCGGCCTGGAAAGCAGGTGACTTTTTGGGTATCAAAATCGTGTTGGTTTCTCCGAATAACTACAAATATCATTTACCCACCATTCAGGGGCAGTATCTCTTATTTGACGCCCATAAAGGCAGGCAGCTGGCCATGATGGATGCCAAGATCCTGACTAACCGGCGAACGGCCGCAGCTTCTGCCCTTGCTTCCTCCTTTTTATCCAGGCCCGACAGCAACAGCCTGTTGATGATCGGGACCGGCTCTTTGGCTCCTTACCTGATCGAAGCACACGCGAGTGTAAGGCCCATTCAGCAGGTATGGATCTGGGGACGAGACATAGCCAAAGCAAAAAAAATTGCGGAGCAAATGGCTCCGCTCAATATCCGGATAGAAGCCATCTCCGACCAACGCTCTATCTTGGCCGAAGCAGACATCGTTTCCTGCGCCACTATGAGTCCCCAGCCTTTAGTCTTCGGCGAGCACCTCCGTGAAGGTCAGCACATCGACCTGGTAGGTTCCTATCTTCCCACTACCAGAGAAGCAGATGATGAGACCATTTCAAAGTCGGTGGTCTATGTTGATAATCTGGAAGGGGCACCCAAAGAGAGTGGAGATCTGGCCATCCCTATCAAAAACGGGCTGTTGAAGTTGACTGATATTCGAGGCGATTTATTTGGCCTGTGTCAGAAAAAAATAAGCGGCCGGCAAAACGTCCATGACATTACCCTTTTCAAATCCGTGGGGCATGCGCTGGAAGACCTGGCAGCAGCTGTTATGGCCTATAATAAAACGGGATAAATCGGCGAATGCCGATTTATCCCGTTTTATTATTATTTGCTATTTTTGCGGCGAAACAAAACGCAAAACAAGCTCGCATGGAAGCAATAAAAGCCATTATAGAAAAAGCATGGGAAGATCGATCTCTGATCGAGGAGGCCGCTACCCAGGAAGCCATCCGGTCGGTGATGGAGTTGTTGGATAAAGGGAAGGTCAGAGTAGCAGAGCCTACTGCCGAGGGCTGGAAAGTAAATGACTGGGTCAAAAAAGCGGTCGTGCTGTATTTTCCCATTCAGAAAATGAAAACGATAGAAGTCCCACCTTTTGAGTTTCACGATAAAATTCCACTGAAAAAAGACTTTGCTTCCCAGGGCGTACGAGTGGTACCTCATGCCATTGCCCGGTATGGAGCCTACCTCGAAAAGGGCGTGATCATGATGCCAAGCTACGTCAACCTGGGTGCCTGGGTAGGTAGCGGCACCATGGTAGATACCTGGGCGACTGTGGGTTCCTGCGCACAGATCGGTCGCAATGTACATCTGAGTGGAGGAGTTGGTATTGGTGGAGTATTGGAACCTCTTCAAGCTACGCCTACCATCATTGAGGATAACTGCTTCATCGGCTCCAGGTGCATCGTCGTAGAAGGCGTCCGGGTAGAAAAAGAAGCGGTGCTCGGTGCCAATGTCGTACTGACCAAATCCACTCGAATCATCGACGTAACCGGAGACGAAGAAGTGGTGTACAGAGGTCATGTCCCCTCTCGATCAGTAGTCATCCCAGGGTCTTATACCAAGGAATTCCCTGCCGGTAAATACCAGGTCTCTTGTGCTCTGATTATTGGAAAAAGAAAAGAAAGTACAGATAAGAAAGTCTCCCTGAATGATGCTTTGCGGGATTATGATGTAGCGGTTTAGGAAACTTTTTGGAACTGTTGTTAGTTAGGGTTATGTAAAAAGGCCGAAGATCTTTTTATATAACCCCTGATAACTTTTTACTATGTTGAAGTGGTTAACGCGATTTTTTCAAAAAAAGGAAATTCCTTTAGATCCAATGAAGTATTTGATAGCGGGGCTGGGCAATATGGGAGCCGAGTATGATGACACGCGCCACAACGTGGGTTTTGAGGTAGTGGATTACCTGGCCAAAAAGTTTGAAGTAGCCTTCAAAAACGACCAGTTGGGAGATGTTGCGGAATTCAAGCACAAAGGACGCACCTTTGTGCTGCTGAAACCGTCGACCTATATGAACCGATCCGGTAAGGCGGTCCGGTATTGGCTGCAAAAAAAGAAGATCCCACAAAATAACCTCTTAGTCATCATCGACGACCTGAACCTGCCTTTTGGCAAGCAACGTATCCGTGGAAAGGGAAGTGACGGCGGCCATAATGGATTGAAAGATATCGACCAAACTTTGGGCAATAACAAATACGCCCGCCTGCGCATCGGCATCGGCGATGATTATCATAAAGGCCAGCAAGTCGATTATGTGCTGGGCAAATGGTCGGATGAGGAAGCCAGACAACTTCCCGACATCATCAAATATGCGGCAGATACCTGTACCAGCTTCGGTACCATTGGATTGAATTTTACAATGAATCAATTTAATCAAAAGTAAATAGAAGTGAGGCGGCGGGCCGCCTCACTTTTTTATTCCTGTCATTAGTGTTACTCAAAAAGGAATTTGTGTTAGTGACTCCCCCAATTATCCCCTAACTTTGTTTTATCCGAAAGCGATAAAAACTAAAGGGATGTCAGAAAAAATCATACAGGTAAAATCCATCAGCCAATTACACAATATGCTGGGCTTTGAAAAGCCCAAGCATCCGCTGATCAGTATCATCGATGCTTCTAAATTCACCACGCCCAAAGAAGTGATCGGAGCTAAGATCGTATCGGACCTTTATTGGATTGCACTAAAAGATAAAAGTTGTGGTTTCCAATATGGCCGAAATCATTACGACTTTGATGAAGGGGTGCTGATCTTTACCGCTCCCAGGCAAGTGATTAGCAGTACGGAGGAGGTGAATGAAGGAGACAGCCGGGGCTGGATGCTGTTTTTCCATCCCGATCTTATCCGACAATCTCATCTCGGACAGCACATGGATGAATATTCCTTTTTCGCTTATGACAATTATGAGGCTCTGCACTTATCGGAAGATGAAGAGAAAATACTGACAGATGCTGTTCAGTCAATCAAAAGGGAGTATGAGCAGCGCATCGATAATCACAGCCAACGAGTGATCGTTTCCAGCCTCGAATTGATGTTGAATTATTGCCTGCGTTTTTATGAACGTCAGTTCAACACCCGCTCCAGTCAGAACAAAGACCTCGTTTCTCAATTCGAGCGCCTGCTGAAAGCGTACTTCAGTGCCGGTACTCATGAATTGGACGGGCTTCCTTCTATTCAATATTTTGCTGAGAAAATTCATTTATCGCCACACTACCTCAGCGACTTACTGAAAAAGGAGACGGGCCGCTCGGCCAAGGATCACATCAATGATTTTGTGATCGAAAAAGCCAAGAACTTGCTGCTGGGCACGAATGATTCGGTTAGTGAGATTGCTTATACGCTGGGCTTTAATTATCCACATTATTTTACACGCTTGTTTAAATCAAAGACAGGGCAAACGCCGGTTGAATATCGAGCGAATTAAATGAAAAAGGTAGGCGCTAAGGTTTTTTCTTGTTGACTTATGTCGTTTGTCATGGAAAGATTGGGCATTTTCATTCCGATATACCAAAGCCTCAGAGAGGCGCCATATATGTAGCAAGGTCATGAATTTGTGTTCAAGCTCCGGCGGAGCGTCATATGGAGGAGATTTTTTATGTGGCGCTCCGCTGGAGCTTTAGGATTGCCTTTTGGTCTTTGTTACCGATATTTCGCTCCGCTGGAGCGTTAAAATATTCCACATATCAATCTTAACTGCCAAACCAATCTTTTTCCTCTCTTGCATATTCTTTTATAATAGCTTCTGAATCAAAAGAGTGATTATTCAGCCTCATTTGATAAGTATAAATGATAAGACTGGAAATATTATCTGGATGATAAAGTTCTCTTTCCTCAAAAAAACAACTCAATCTTCCGCCTCCCCATAGTCCCCAATTATTCCTTATCCATAATCCTACCCCAAAGTGACTAGACTCTCCATTTTTGATAGCAACTTTTGTAGTATCATTCAATAAATTATCTAATTCTAAATGAGCCTCAGACAGATTTTTCGGTATATAAACCCCATTGAAAGAATCAATCAGACAGACCCTTCGGCTATATTCTTTCAAATCTCGCTCGGAAAGATACCTTGGTTTTCTTGTTAGATAAAAGTAATCCTTAAAAAACCAATATGACATTCCGTATGGTAAGGAATCTATATTAAATTGACTTTCGCTCAAAAAGTTTTGAGTCTCATTTTTTATGTATGTTGACGTCTCTGACAATACATTATCGTTGATATATGTTTTATTATCAACAATATTACCCCCATCGTCAATCCATCCTTCTACTTCCAATCGAAAATAGTACCTTCCCGTTTCTTGTATTTTATCCGTATTTATTATTTCCACATTAAGGACTTCAGACAGCCCCTGCCGAAAATTCATCCCTCCTTTTAAGCCAGGCAATCCTTTTACTTCCTGGATCGGAAAAAATTCTATATTCCCAGGTGAATACTCCACCATTTCCAGGTTATTTAAGAAAAAGCTTGTGTCAATTTTTTCTTTAAATTTGCCCGTTTCCATATCAAAGATGAAAACCGATCCTGTTCGTCTGGGGATCAAATATAGTTCATCATGGTATTGAAAATGATTATTGACCCCTAACCATTTATTTTTACTTTCATTTATCAACCAAGACCAATCCTCCTCTTTTGGATCTTCCCCTAAAAGTTGGAAATAGGTGAATTCCGAATCTAATGATCCATCTCTATAAAACTCGAGGATATTATTGGAACAACTATCAAAGTCTGATCCTCTCCAATAATTGTTTACATAAGCAATAATTCGCCCATTATTACTCAGAAAAGTATTATCAATTCCGAAATATCGATCAATTGAATAAATCAAACTATCCGTTCTATGCTGATAAACCTTTGTTATACCAGAACAAAAGTCTCCCAAAATAGTACTCACATGTTTAAAAGGATAAGACTCCAGACGGTAAAGGTTATTTTGGGTGGTTATCGAATACGGGCCGCTTCGGCCATAATCGCCACCTTGTGAAGAGGGGGCAACAAAATTCCGGTAAGCTTTATACTTCTTATTATGACATCCGAAGAGAAGTATAAAAAATAAGACGCAACATAATTTGCTTAAGAAAAACTGATTCGATTTATTTTTCATTAATACCTGGAGCACTTAAGTTTTGTAAAAAGGATCATTTAATCCTCTCTACAAAACGATCCACTACCCTTTTCCATTGTTCCTCCGAGTAAGGATACTCCCCAAACCCTTTAAATTGCACAGCCTTTTCGATGCCCTCTTGCAGGTTCAGTTGCTGCTGAGTTTGGCGATAGCTGATGCCCTGCTGTTCGTATAATTCGGCCAGGTACTCCTGCTCGGTCTGGCCGGGGGTGGGGATGAGCAGTGTTTTTTTGCCCAGGGCGACCAGGTCGAGGATGGTGCTATAGCCGGAGCGGCATACGATCAGGTCGCTGCCCGCCATGATCTCATTGAGTTGGTCGCCGGTGCGATAGGAGAAGATCTCGAGTTGGTCAGATACTTTTTGAAATTCCTCCTTCTCGGGCTTGCCTTGCACCAGGACCATTTTGTAGGGCAGGTCATCTATCTGCTGAAGGATCTTTTTTTCAAGGCGGGTGCGCTGTGGTTCGGGGCCTGACAGGATAAAGGCAATATCATATTTTTTTGCTATTTCAATCGGCTTGATCCGGGTTAGGGCTCCCAGGTAGTGCGTTTCAGGAATAAAAGGAGGATGTGACAAGCGCCCAGCCAGGTTCGGCTCTTTTTCAAAATCGGGGATCCAGCATTCGTCAAAATCTTTGATGTAGGAATGATTGATCCGGTTGACCCAATTCTCGAGTACATTGTTTCCTGCGATCAGGTGCAGTTGATGAGAAATAAAGGCCGTCGGCAGTTTTTTTACATTACAACCAAAGCGATTATCAGAAATAATGGCATCGATCTGATAATCTTTAACGATTTTCTTGACCTGCTGCTGCTCTACCAGTACGGCCCTAAACACCTTATAGGATTGAAACAGCAGATTGACATGCATGTTATTGGAAAAATATTTGATATCGTAGGAAGAAATAGGAAGGATGGTCAATTCAGGAAACTCCTTTTTCAGCAATTCCATCGGCCGGCCGTTGGTAGCCAGTACGACTTCGATATTTTTTTCTAAAAGATACTTTACGATAGGGATGCAACGGGTAGCGTGCCCCAGTCCCCAGTCCAGCGGAGTAATAAGAATCCGTTTTTGACTATTCACTGCAAAAAAATCGTTATGTTTAAATACAAGAGCAAAATTAAACGGCCGGCCGTTTAATTTTGAAAAAACCGAAAGCAATTGTAAAATATGAAAAAAAGGACTGATTACTTAACGATCTTCTTATTAGTGCTGCTGGTATTTTTTTTCTCGGCCTGTAAAACGATGAGTTGCGGATGTCCCATGTATTGAATTAAAAAGGAAAGGCGACCGTTTGGTCGCCTTTCCTTTTTTAATTGAGCCTAATCTCGTCGTCGTTTTTATCAAAAAACTTATACTTGGTCAGGTAATAATCGTTTTCAGGTAATATCTTGACCCATTTGAAGTGCTTCCTGAACCATTTCATTTGAATGCTTGGAAAACCTTTGGTCAGGTAAGCTTCGATGTATGGATGCACCTTCAGTATCAGTTTTGATTTTGGGTGAGCCTGAAGGATAAAATTCAGGTCTCTTTCAATATCATCAACGATGAGGATCGAAGCGTTCATCTTCCCGGTTCCTTTACAGGTCGGGCAAACTTCCGCGGTATTGATCTTGACCTCAGGGCGGACTCTTTCGCGGGTGATCTGCATCAGGCCGAATTTAGAAAGCGGCAGGATGGTGTGCTGTGCGCGGTCTTTTTTCATAAATTGGCGCATAGCCTTGATCAGGTCTCGTTTGTTCTCGGCCTTTCTCATATCGATGAAATCGATGATAATGATCCCACCAATATCCCTTAAGCGCAATTGACGCGCAATTTCCTCAGCTGCTTCCATGTTTACCCTCAGCACAGCCTCTTCCTGGTTGCTGCTGGACATCTTATGACCGCTGTTGACATCGATCACGTGCATGGCCTCTGTATGTTCGATAACAAGATAGGCTCCACTAGGCATGGTAGCCGTTTTACCGAAAGAGGATTTTATTTGCTTAGTCACCCCATGAGCGTCAAAAATATGTCGGTTTGTACGATGCTGGTGAACGATTTTCACCTGCTCGGGAGCGATGCTGGACAAATAGCTTTTAATATTCAGATAGAGTTGTTTGTCGTTGACGACGATCTTGTTAAAGGAATCAGTCAAGACATCTCTTAGAATACTGGAGGTTTTGTCTAGCTCACTCAATAATTTTGCCGGGGCCTTTGACTTGTGCATTTGATTGTAGATACTTTCCCATTTGTTCAACATCAGGGTCAGTTCTTCATGCAAGTCGGCCACCTTTTTTCCTTCTGCGGCGGTACGTACGATCACCCCAAAATTTTTGGGACGAATGCTTTCAACTAATAACTGTAATCGTTTCCTTTCTTCTGAATTAGCGATCTTTTTTGATACGGCTACTACATCGGAGAAAGGAGTTAGGACGAGATACCTCCCAGGGATGGTAATCTCGCAGCTTAGTCTAGGCCCTTTGGTTTGGATCGGTTCTTTGAGGATCTGAACAAGGATGGGTTGTCTTTTGTCCAGAACCTGATCGATCTTGCCTGTCTTGATAATATCCGGTTCAATCTTAAAATTATCCAAACGGGAGGTTCCCAGGCTTCCTGAGACAACTCCGTTGGTATATTTTATCAGTGAACGCAATTTAGGTCCCAAATCAGTATAATGCAGAAATGCATCTTTCTTATGACCAATGTCCACGAATGCGGCATTTAATCCGGGCATCAGACGTCTGATCTTTCCCAGAAAAATGTCACCAACCGAAAAGTTAGAATTTGTTTTTTGGTTGTGTAGCTCAACTAATTTGGAATCCTCAAGCAGTGCAATTTCAACCTCTGTTGGCGTAGAGTTGATAATTAATTCTTTTTCCACTAGAGAATTCTTTTTTTGGCAGGGCTGCTCTTCCGGCTAAAGAAGGCATGTTTTGAGATGTTGGATAAGTACAAAATACAATTTCTTTTACGCTGGGATTTATGACCTAACATCCTCTCATGCTATACATCCGTTTTCGGAATTTTATCCGTTAACTGTAGGTGCCAAAACAAGCCGAAAGAGGGAGAAAGTCTCTACTATAGATCTTCTCCCTCCTCGTAGCCCTATTGCCGATAAAGAAAATTATCTGTTTTTCTTCTTGTGTCTGTTCTTACGTAAGCGTTTTTTACGCTTATGCGTAGCAATTTTATGTCTTTTTCTCTTTTTTCCACAAGGCATAACACCGAATGTTTTTATTTATAAAAAATTTATTTTCTCCGAAAAGAGCTGTTGCTCCTTCCTCTTTACAATATTGTTTACTCCCCGGTAAGGGAGTTACATTTATCTGCATATGTACGAGCCTGCGCGGCCTGGCCATTACGTTCATAAGCACTAGCCAGCAGACAATTGCTTGCGGCATTCTCAGGTTCGTAGCTTAAGGCCTCCTCTAAACGACGGATAGCCGTTTCTAATTGCCCGGTCTGAATAGCCAAGCGAGCTAAAGTATTCAAAACCAGAACAGATTGAGGGTTAGTCTGGTTCAGTTCTCTCAACATCAGAATCCCCTTCATCGGATTATCCGCCGATGGATTTTCCGTATAACAAAGCGCCAGGTTGACGCGATGATTGACGTTACCGGGGTTGATAGAAATCGCATTTTCAAAAGCCCTGATTGCTCTTCCCGTACAAAAATCTTTCACTTTCTGATCTTCAGCACGCTGAATACCGATGGCATAGGTTGTGCCGGCAATCGACCAGGCTTCCTCTGTACTCACAAGATCTGCCAGTTGCTCGGCATAATAGCCAGCTATAGCGGGTTGAGCTAACTGGTACCACTGCGAAGACAATTGCCTGTAAACATCCGCAGCAGCTGTATCGCCTTCCGGCAGTTCTGCCAGTTGATTTTCCAATATCAGTACGGGGCTCAACTCTGCTTCGGACCGATTTGCTTTTGCTTCCCGGAGCAGGCTCTCAATTCCGGTTTGTTCTACTTCGAAAGCCCTGGTCTTTTCCAAAGCTCTGATTTCTGAAGATTTTGTATTACAGCCAAAGTACATGATAAAAAATAGTACGATTGCTGAGCTTAAAATTGCAATTTGCAATTTTGTCATAACGTTCAGTTTACATTAAAACCGCCTTAGCCGGCTGATTGTTTTAGGATCAGCTTTTCTAATCATTATCATCCTCGTCCTGTGGCAGGGAAGTAACATTATTTTTCACCTGCTCTACAAACACCTTAGCAGGTTTGAATGCAGGAATGTAGTGCTCGGGAATTTCGATGGCAATGTTCTTCTTAATATGTCGACCTATTTTCTTAGCTCTTTTCTTGATCACAAAGCTACCAAACCCTCTCACATAAACATTTTCGCCTTCAGCCAGCGAACTTTTTACCTCCTGAAAAAAGGTTTCTAAAGTTACCAAGACATCTACCTTAGGAACGCCCGTTTTTTCTGAAATCGCCGCTACAAGATCAGCTTTTCTCATTGTTATGAATTGGTTTATAGTAAGTTATAAATCTTTGTTGGTTTTCGCCAAAATGAGGCACAAATTTCGCAATTTTATCCAGCTTTTGAAAAAAATAGTAAACTAATTTTATTTTTCTTTTATTAACGCTCAGCCGCTTACGTCTTATTTTTACTTTTATCTGTCAACCTTTGTGCGTTTCACCTACGAATAATGGGTTCCCAGCCCTTTATGCCGTTTATTATTCTATTTAGGCCTTGCCTGATAGGCTGTTATTTTTGATTCGCAGATTTCAATTTGTTTTACTTAATCTTTAACTATCTTTGTTTTTCTGAAATAAATCGATATTGAATTAACACGTAATCAATAATACAGCATGCTGCTTTCGATGACCGGATATGGGAGAGCCTCCCAAAATTACAAGGATAAAGTGATTTCAGCAGAGATCAGATCTCTCAACAGCAAATACACCGACATCCGCCTGAAATTGCCTCAAAATTATAGAGAAAAAGAATCCGACCTGCGCAAACTTATCACTGATAAGGCAGATAGGGGTAAAATTGACTTTGCTCTTGATATTACCTCACCTCATGGTGATGAGGAATACAGCCTGAATATTCCATTGTTCAAAAAGTATCACTCCGAACTAACGAAGTTAAGCCAGGAACTTGACATCCCTTCCGGTGACCTGATCCAGTCTATCTTGAAACTACCAAATGTTGTTTCTGCCGAAGAGCAAAGCCTGGATGAAGGAGAATGGACAACCATCCTCCAAACTATCCATCAGGCACTGGATAAATTTGCCCAATTCCGGGAATCTGAAGGAGCCGCCATGGAGGACGACCTCCGCCTGCGTATCCAAACCATCGAAAACCTGCTCGAACAACTAGATCCTCACGAAGCAGAACGAGTGACCAAACTGCGCCAGCGGCTTTATCAAAACCTGGAAGAATATCTCGGCAAGGATAAAATTGACGAAAATCGCTTCGAACAGGAAATCATGTTTTATCTCGAAAAGATCGATATCAATGAAGAAAAGGTTCGCCTGAGCCAACATTGTAAATACTTTATCGAAGCCCTCGACAAAAAAGCAGCCGTTAAAGGTAGAAAACTCAGTTTCATCAGCCAGGAGATCGGCCGCGAAATCAATACGATGGGCGCCAAAGCCTATTCTCATGACATCCAGCGTATTGTAGTCGGGATGAAAGATGAACTGGAAAAAATCAAAGAGCAAGTAGCTAATTCTGTATAATTTTTAAGGGATTCGGCTTTTCAGCCCAATCCCTTACACCCTGTTTAACATGAGCAAACTTATTGTTTTCACAGCCCCTTCCGGAGCGGGTAAAACAACTATTGTAAGGCATTTATTAAAAAAGTATCATCAGCTCGCTTTTTCTGTCTCGGCGACTACCCGCCTCCCGCGTCCTAATGAAAAAGAGGGAAAAGATTATTACTTCTTGAGTCCCGAAAAATTTCGACAACTCATCCAGGACAAGGCTTTTGTGGAATGGGAAGAGGTGTACGAAAACCAGTATTACGGAACCCTGCGTTCGGAAATTGAGCGGCTGTGGAAAAAAAACCTGCATATCTTATTTGATATTGATGTTAAAGGGGCGCTGAGCATCAAACATGCCTACCCTGAAGAAAGCCTGGTCATTTTTGTCAAACCTCCCTCCGAAGAGGTCTTACTGGATAGGCTACGCGGCCGCCATACAGAAACTCCGGAAAATCTCCGGAAAAGATTCAAAAAAGCAGCCGAAGAACTCCTATATGAAACCCGCTTCGACAAAGTCCTTATTAACGACCAACTCGACCAAACCCTAAAAGAAGCCGAGCAAATGGTAGAAGCTTTTTTGATGACTTAATCTCATGCTGGGGTTGTGTAAAAACTTCTACCTGTCGGTTGACAGGCGTTCCTCGCCTGCCTGACGGCAGTCAGGAAAGAATATTATTGGTTGTGTGAAAAGGCCTACGGCCTTTTCACACAACCCCAAGATACTTTCCTCTTTTTCTCTAAAACATATTCTCCTTTTTTTCCTTTTACAGTTGATTGAAAATTAATCTCAGTACGTAGAAAAAAATTGGCCGCTGATAGCCTATGGCGTAAGTTTGGGCTTCCCTATTTAAAAAATATCATATGCATCGAAAACTAACTGGACTTCTGGTTCTCTGTTGTTTGCTTTTCCATCAGCTAGAGGCACAACAAGAAGATTTTTTCACCCTTAGTGGTATTGTCACGGATGGGCAAAGTGGTGAAACGCTCATTGGGGCAACTGTCCAAATCCGGGAAACGGGCTCCGGCACCGTCACAAACGAATACGGGTTTTACTCCATCCGCGTGCCTGCCGCAGATACACTGACCTTCGTTTTCAGCTATGTAGGTTTCCAATCCCTGGAAAGAACCATTTCTATGAAAAGCGATCAAAAGCTGGATATTGAAATGGGGGCTACAGGAATTGAGCTGGAAGAAGTGGTGGTACGAGCCAACAGCTTCGAAGAGCAAATTGCCTCCACCGAAATGAGTGTGGAGACCATTTCGCCTAAAGAAGCCAAATTGTTGCCTGTATTATTGGGTGAAAGCGACATTCTGAAAACCATTCAGTTGAAGCCGGGCCTGCCTTCAGGAGCAGAAGGAACGACGGGCCTTTTTGTAAGAGGCGGTGGTTCTGACCAAAACCTCATTGTATTAGATGAAGCCATCGTTTATAATGCCAGTCACCTTTTTGGCTTTTTCAGCACCTTCAACACGGATGCCGTAAAAGACCTCAAACTTTACAAAGGCGGCTTCCCGGCTCAATACGGCGGGCGCCTCTCCTCCGTCATCGATGTAAAACTAAAGGAAGGTAACCAAAAGAAATTTTCCGGCTCGGGTGGTATCGGGGCCATTTCTTCCAGGCTTACGCTGGAAGGGCCGATCCAAAAAGATAAGTCTTCGTTTATGGTGTCCGGCAGGCGTACCTACGTCGACCTTATCACGAATGCTGTTAATAAAAGTAACGAAGACAAAGAAGACTTTGACCCGATCCCGGCTTACTTCTTTTACGACCTGAACACCAAGCTCAATTTTGACCTGGGAAAAAATGACCGACTGTTCATCAGCGGCTACTTCGGGCGGGATGTCTTTGGCTTTGACGGCGACTTCTTCAACTTTGATTTCAACTGGGGCAATGCTACAGGAACGGCCCGCTGGAATCACCTCTTCAATGCTAAGCTATTTGCCAACACAACTTTCACCTATTCGGACTATCAGTACGAGATCGCTAACCGTTTTGACGGCTTTAGCTTTGAGGTGGGTTCTAATATCCGGGATGTCAATCTGAAGACGGATTTTTATTATGCGGCTAATAACCAACATACTTTCCGTTTTGGCGCTAATGTCACCTCCCATCAATTCAAAGTTGGACGTCTTCAGGCAGGCAGTGACGATGGGGAAGTAGCCTTTTCAGCCGGACAGGATTATGATGGCCTGGAGTTTGGCGGCTATTTTTCGGATGTTTGGAAAATCAATGAATCTGCGAGCCTGAATGCAGGACTCCGGCTGAGTGGTTTTAACAATGATGGAACCACCTATTTCGGACTAGAGCCTCGCGCGGCTTTCAACTATCGCCTCAATCCGCGCCTGAGTTTCAAAGCGAGTTATGCGCGCATGTATCAGTACCTGCACCTGATCTCCAGTTCAGGAGTTACTTTGCCGACGGATGTCTGGTACCCCTCTACCGAACTTGTCAAACCGCAGCGCTCGGATCAACTGGCTGCAGGTTTCAATTATTTGCTCAACAGAAACCTCTTGTTCTCGATTGAGACCTATTATAAATGGCTCGATAAGCAAATCGAGTTTGTGGACGGCGCCCAGCTTTTTGCCAATGACAATCTGGAAGAAGAATTTGCTATTGGGAAAGGGAAAGCTTATGGACTGGAGGTCAGTTTGGAAAAAACAGAGGGAAAGCTCAACGGCTGGATCGGTTATACCTATGCCCGGGTCCGTCGAGGTGAATTTGAGCCCCTTGCCCCGAACGGATTATTTGCTCAGCAAGGCTATTTTTCGCCCATCTACGATCGGCGCCATGACCTTTCGGTTGTGTTGTTTTACGAGTTAAGCAAAAAAATCAGCTTAACGTCCACTTTTGTTTATGGGTCGGGAGATCTGCGATGGATGCCACTGGGAAGGTTTACTTTCCAGGATACTTATGGAGGCAACTTCGAATCAGTGGTTCCATTGTACGAAGATCGCAACAACTTCAGGCTGGCCCCATACAACCGGCTCGACCTCGGAATTGTGATCAATTTCTTTCCGAAGTGGGGAGAAAGCGACCTGACCATTAACGTCATCAATGTTTATAATCGGCGAAATGCCTTTTTCGTATACTTTGACCCTACTTTCCGTGAGGCCTCCGATAATGAAGGGAATGTATTTGAAATTCCGGACGGAGTAAAAGCGAAGCAGGTATCTCTTTTTCCCATTCTTCCATCTTTAACGTACAACTTTAAATTTTAGTCATATGTCTGATTTTAGAAATATAATCACTGCTTTTGGAGTTCTAGTCCTGTTGGCTACCCTAAGTGCTTGCGGGGATCTGGAAAAAGAAATCCTGGTGGATCTCCCGGATTACGAAAGCCAGGTTGTGCTGGAATGTTATCTGGAACCGGGTCAGCCATATCGGCTATTGTTAACGAAGAGTGCCTCTTATTTTGCACCATTTCCTACGCAGAATGATCAATTTTTGGAAAACATCTTAGAGCAGGATGCTTCAGTTATCATTCGGCATAATGGCGAAGAAATCAGCTTAGCCAACCAGCTTACTTTTGATCCCGAAACCGGGAAAATATATAACTACTCCTCCACGACCTTGGTACCTGAAAACTATAATCAAGACTTTGAGCTCAGCATTACTACCGAGGATGGGCAAACCATTGGAGCCATCACTCAGATACTGCCCGTAGTTCCGATTGACAGTATTGTTATTCTTTTTGATGAAGAAAAAGACAGCCTGGCAAGGGCTGAAACCTATTTGACAGATGACCGTCAGGTGGCCAACTTTTATCGCCGCAGCTTACACCTGGGAAACCTGGAAACGGAACCTGAGCAGGATTTTGTTACGGATGATGAGGTCTTTGACAGCGAGAAATTCTTTTTCGGTACGGCGCTTGACTATACGGTAGGAGATACGTTGTTCTTTACCATTTATCACATTGACCAAACCTACTATCAATTTTTCAGGAGTGTGCAGCAGGCTATTCTATCGAATGGCAACCCGTTTGGTCAGCCCAGCCCGATTATTTCCAATTTAAGTGGCACGGCTGACGCGGTTGGAATTTTTACGGGATTGAGTTATGACCGGGTCATGACGATCATTGAAAAATAAAAAAAGGGTAAGCGGCTTGGCCGCTTACCCTTTTAAATTTATCGCGAACGACAAATTCTTATTAGTTACCTTTTTTCATCAATGGAGTAAGGTCGATGTTAGGAACTACATCGGTTCTTCTGTTCTGAGCTTTTCCGTCGGCATCATCGTTAGATGCAGCAGGCATAGTTTCGCCGTAAGTTACGGCAGCCACTTGAGAAGGGCTTACACCATTTTTGATCAGTTCTTTTACAACCATTTTAGCACGAAGGTAGCCAAGCTCCCAGTTGTCGGCATAAGAAGCAGAAGCTTTTACACCATCATCATCGGTATGACCTTCAACTAAAATTTTCAGGTTTTCGTTACTTTTCAGAGTTTCTGCTAATGCAGAAATCGCATCTTTTTCGTCTTTGCTAAGAGAATAAGAGCCACTTCTGTATTGAACAGGTACTTTGGTCATGACAACTAATTTGCCATTTTTTTCTTCCATGGACAATCCGCTATCTTGGTAAGCAGCGAAAATTCCGTTGATCTCGGCTTTCAGGCCATCGAGTTCTTCTTTGGTCATGTTCAGTTCTTCCTGAACCTGAGCCACCTGGCTTTTAGTAGCATCAAGATCAGATTTGATGCTGGAGATTTCTCCATTCATTCTGTCTTTTTCTGATGCAAATTCAGCTTCCAGAGCAGATTTCTCGTCCTGAAGAGTACTGAGTTGACCTTGAGTTTCTGCCAAAGCCTGATCTGTGGCTTCTTTTTGCTTCATAAGATCATCAAACTTCTTCTTAGAAACGCAAGATTGAAGAGAACCAAGTACGAGGCTGATAACAAGTAGGTTGAGTACTAGACGCATGTTCTTTCAAATTTAATTAAAAAATAAGATTATTCAGGTTTCTAAATGCCTGTTATAAGGTAGGTGCCAACTGCATAAATTTCAAATGTTTAGCACACTACATAAATTCTATTGCAAATCAATAGATATTTTTTGAATAAAACAAAGATAACCTTAACTTTATTAATCATAGTATCATTGAACTTCACGCAACATTACTTAAAAAATTTGCCGGCATTTGGCCACTGTAACAACGTTAAGGTAATAGCTTTTATCTGAAAAACACTTTTCCATAAATCAAAAATGAAACGATTTGCCTGTTACATTTTTGCTTCAGTTGCTGTAACAGATCCAAGTTTCAGCAATTGGCAGGAAAGTGAATTTGGAGTAAATTTACAAAAAAGGCTATTTTTGCACATACTTTATGTTTTTAAAGTAGGTAATTCAATAGTGATAATCAATTTTTTAAATGATTTGTTTGGTAGGTAGATCTCTTTTTACCAGGTAAATTAGCTTTTAATAACATACCACAATACATAGATGAAGTACGAAATTAAAGAAGAAGGCAGGTTTAAATACATTGAAACTGGTGGCGGTGAAGAAAACCTCCTTCTACTGCATGGACTATTCGGTGCACTGAGCAACTTTGAAGGTATCCTCGATCATTTTTCCAGCACTTATAATGTGGTGGTGCCTATTTTGCCCATTTTTGAGCTCCCCATCCGGAAAGTTTCTGTAACAGGCCTGGTCAATTATGTAGCCGACTTTGTAGATTATAAGAGCTATGACAAAGTGCATGTGCTCGGTAATTCTCTGGGGGGCCATATTGCCTTATTGTACGTACTGGCCCGCCCAGAAAAGGTAAACTCTGTTGTTTTGACCGGTAGCTCGGGGCTTTTTGAAAGCGCCATGGGCACCAGCTTTCCTAAAAGAGGCGATTACGACTTCATCAAAAAGAAAACGGAAGGAACTTTTTACGATCCAAAAGTAGCCACCCAGGAATTGATTGATGAAGTCTACGACATCGTCAATGATCGCAATAAAGCCATCCGGATTATTGCCACCGCCAAATCTGCCGTTCGGCATAACCTTGGCGACAAACTGCACCAGATCAATGTACCGACCCTCCTTGTCTGGGGAAAACAAGATCAAATTACCCCTGCTTTCGTTGGAGAAAAGTTTGATGAATTAATCGAAAATTCTAAATTGGTGTTTATTGACAAGTGTGGCCATGCTCCTATGATGGAGCATGTTGAAGAATTCAATCGCCACCTGGAAGATTTTTTAACCGAAGTAA
>JAUIKE010000147.1 GCA_030430845.1 Bacteroidia bacterium
TTGTCTTCCCCGAATTTAGCCTTTTTCGGCTGTTTTCGGGGAATTTTTACCCAAAAATTAAAGGCCAACTACCTCGTAGTCAGCCTCCTTTGTCTTTTCAGGGACGCCCTAATTAAAAAGTCAACACAGTGGGAAAAAATAATTATAAACATGAGTCATCCCGAATTTTCGAAAAGTCCCAATAAACTGATGCTGTCCCGATTTTCAATCGGGAGATGCTGTGATGCTGGGGGTTGTGTAAAAAGTCCTTCGGCCTTTTCACACAACCAATAATATTCTTTTGGGAGGTCGTTTTAAGAAAAAAACAAAGTTTTTTTCTTAAAACGACCTCCCAAATAAAATTTAATGGGGTGGGTAAAAACGAGGAACGAGTTTTTACACAACCCCGATACTGGCGACTTTTTTTTCAAAAAAGGGAGCCCTTTTTTCTACTTAGCAGTATAAATCGTCAGCATCGTGAGTCCGCCTGTGGCGGACGAAATAGCATCACAGCATCTCCCGATTAAAAATCGGGATAGCATCTGTTTTTGGTCATCAGCTAAAAAATTCGGGATGTCTCATGTTTGCTAACTTAACAATCCGCGTAACCTTTCCTCTCGCATGGCTTGCTCAAAAGAAGCCACGGAGCGCTGTATATCCTCCGAAGTAGTGGCCCAGGAGCATACGCTGATCCGAATAACCTTATGACCTTCCCAGCTGGATCCGCCCACCCAACACTCGCGAAGCTTCTGGACACGGTCGATGACTCTTTGGGTGAGCTCGTCTGATTCGCACCGGACCAGTACCTGATTAAAGACGACTTCGTTCAATACCAGAAATCCATCTACTTGTTGAATAGAGAGGGCAAACTGCACGGCTCTTTCGTGAAGGCCGGAGACCATCTCATCGATGCCTTCCCTGCCGAGATATTTCATAGTGGCCCAAAGCTCAATAATGCGAGCCCGGCGTGACATTTCAGGCGTATAAAAGAGGCCATCCCTTTCTTTACTTTCTAAAATATAGCTGGCTGAAAAATGAAGGGCCGAAACCAGTGCTTCTTGATCCGCGCAGAGAATGATGCCGCTATCATAAGGAGTATTGAGCGTCTTATGCCCATCTACTGCCCAGGAAGTAGCTTTCGAGAGGCCTTTGGTTAGATGTTTTAATGATTCGGTCGCGGCGGCCCACAGCCCGAACGCCCCGTCAATATGGACCCAGGCACCTGACTTGCGAGCTTTCTCACAAAGTGGCTCAAAGGGATCGAAGGCACCGCTGTTGACGTTGCCGGCCTGTAAAGCCAGAATGGTGTACTCGTCGAGTTCGGGAACTTGCTCTGCGATGATCCGCCCCTGTTCATCCACTTCAACCCACTCGATATTATTTTTTCCAAACCCCATCAGACTAATGGCTTTTATGAGAGAGGAATGCGCATGTTTGCCCGTTACGATCCGCAAAGGAGGGGCACCCCAGAGCCCCTGTTCATTGACGTCCCAGTTCTGTTTTTTGAGTAGGCGATACCGGGCTGCTGCCAGGCCGCACAAATTGGCAGTGGAAGTGCCGCTTACAAAACCTGCCGCTGTATGATCGGGCAATTCAAAGAGTTGTGTTAGCCATTTTTCAACAGTAGTTTCTAGTGTAGAAGCAATGGGAGAAGAGACCTGCATGCCGGAATTTTGATCCCAATAGGTGGCCAGGTGTTTGGCTGCAAGGCCGGCCGGTACGACACTCCCATTGACAAAACCGAAATAACGACCGCCAACTTGAGCCAAAGTCGCCGGAGCCCCATATTGATTGAGAAACGCTAAAACCTCGTCTGCTTCTGAGGAACTTTCAGGTAAATCTTCATCAAATCGCTTTAGATGATTCAGAGCTTCTTCTGTTGGAAAAACATGGCGGTCAAAAACCTCATTGAGGTATTGAAGGGCATAATTCTGTACTTGTTCAAAAATGCGGCCGCTGCGCATTTCATCGTACATTCTGGACTGAAGGTCGGTTTGGTGCATCATGGATGGAAATATACTGGTATGCTGTTAAGTTATCTAATAAAAAACATGAGTCATTCCTTATTTGAAATTAGAGGAAATTAGAGCTGTATTATAGAGCAATACATAGAAATATAGCCGCCGGCGTGATATATTTCCATGTATTGCCGCATTATTTCCAAAATGAAAATTTGGGATGACTCGTGTTTTTAAAAGAAGAAACCAAGTTTTATTTCAACAAAGTCCCACTCGCTCGATTTGGTGTACATACCCGAAATGGCAATAATGTCATATGGAGATAAGAATATACCACCTCCCCAGCCGGGGTGCCACTTATCGAAATCCTCTCCTTCCGGGTCTTCATCGTGCCAGACCCGACCGGTGTCATAAAACCCAATGACCCCCACATTCATAGGCAACACAAAGCCATTTAGCTTGAATAGCTCAATACGTATTTCTGAGTTGAGGTACATGGCTTTGTCTCCGCCAAACCGCTCAGCACGATATCCTCTGAGGTTAGACCGCCGGCCAAGGTAATTGGCCTGGAAAAACTCGTATTCTCCAAAGTTGGCTGCATAGCCTCCTCTGAAAGCCAGGGTGAGTGGGAATGGAGAAAAAGGGGTATAGTAAAAACTAAGATTAGTATTAAGGTTGAGATAACTGTTACTATCCTCTACGTCAACATTCCAGCTGCCTCCTAAATTGAACCGCAAGCCTTTTTTGGGATAATATTTCGTGTCCACTTTGTCAATTTGATAATTCAGCTTCAGACCTGCATAATGTTGTGACTGATAGTCCTCATCTGTCAAACCGGATAGATTGTCAAAGGCCGGATCTGAAATACGTCCGTTATTGCGGGTTGGGTCGGTAAGAGTATAATGAATACCAAAGACCAACTGCTGCGTATTGAGGGCAAAACGCTTCTTTAGTGAGGGGTTAATATAGATTCGACTATAACGGAGCCTGTTAAAGTCTAGGTTTTCTTCGCCTGTATTTGTATAGACCGTGTTGTTTCCAAGTCCGAAATAGTTATTCACAAAGGTCGGAGCGAAGGCTTCAAGATCTAATAAAAAGTCCAAAGAACCCACTCGTTCAATAAAATCGCCTGTGTACTTTACCTTTGCCGCTTCGGTGGCAAAAGCATAGGAGGCCATCAACTGATGCTTGGTTTTGTAAGGATCTTTTCTGAAGCCCTGAAGGGTGCGAATAAATCCTAAACCCAGACTAAAACCATCATCAGGGTTATTGCCGGGAATGAAGAGCGGCATGGTTTTAGGATATTGAAAAGCCAGGCGATTGTATTCATTCTCTTTTGGGTCGTCGCTGGTTTTGTCCTTAGCTTCTTGTCCGAGTACGATCTCGTTATCCTCTGTGCTTATGTCATATACACGGGTGCGCTTTCCACCTGCTACCACGGACGCATCCTTGATGACATCCTCTCCAGGACCTCCTATGATACGTAGTAAACTATTGGGCCCTGATTGTCCGCTTACCAGAAATTCATCATCGCCTTTCAAACCAAACAATCGGATCTCCTTGGTGTAGGTTCTGTCAAAAAGGCGTTGGTAAAGAGTATCTTTGATCTCTCTGTCTTTATTGACTGCTAAAACGATCACTTCGGTTTTACCATCCGGAAGTCGGGTCACTTCAAATCGCTCTCGTTTATCCGTTCCTCTCACGTCCACTTCTTTGGCTAAAAACTCATATAACTCCTGGGCAAACTCAGGTAATTTATCCCTTCTGGATTTGAGTTTGGCAATGATCTCCTTACCATTTAAGGCAAAAAGTGTATCGGGCCATTGGCGAACTGCATTTTCAATGACCTCGTCCGTTAGTCGGGCCTTCATGTCCGTACCGACTCTCACCCAATCCGATAAGTCCTGCTCATTGAGATAGGCCCGGTCGAAATGGCGGGCATTGAAGGCCAGGCCACGAATGTCGTGAATATCGTGATTAAAGCTATGCAACTGTCGAGCGGCCCACTTCCTGCTGGCGATGTAAGGAAGGATACCTCTGAAGGAGAGAAAGGCATGATCCCGATCACGGGGAATGGGGCTATACCATTTGATATCATCTTTTTCGAAAACAGCCCAGCGCCACTGGTCGTCATGGCGGTCCCAGTCTCCTATATAAGTGTCAAATAATCGAGAGTAAAGCGTTTGTTCCTGATTAATGCGATGATCGTGTTCATCCCGGATGTTTTTGAGCATCTTTCGGTAGGAGTCAATGTCTTTGGGGCTTCCAAAACTGGCAACATCCTCCCGGTTATCATCCGGCCGTTCTTCGAACAGATACGCTTCGTGGGCAAAGATCTCATTAAAATCTCCTAAGCGGGGCTGAGCCGGCACATAATAATACTGAGGGTTCGCGTGGTAAACCCCTACCGCATCAGCCAGAGGACCGATGATGGTAGCTCCGTATGGATGATCCATGGACATCTGATCCTGGAAGATGGTATCAATCACTGTATTTCGTGCAAATTCAGGTAGTATCAAGGAGGCATCTTTGTAAATGGATCGAAGGACGTATTGTTTGCCGTTAGCGGCTTCCAGCCTAAGAGATTTTGACTGAAGCCCTCCTCCTTTTTTTATAGGGTGAAGGCCACCTAGTTTGGTATCCATATTTAGGACGGGCAGCTGTAATCCGGCTGTCCAGGCATCCCGATAATTGCGCCCCAACCATAGTCGCTTGCCTTTTCCGGCCTCGTAATTGGGAGCGGCAATGTAACCGACAGAGTCAGGCAGGTCTTCCCAAATGGTTTCAAAACTGTCATCTGGGCTTTTAGGTGCCTGTAAATCTTTATCTTTCAATAGTTTCCTGAAGATGAGCTTACCTTCAGTGCCTTTTAATGGAGCGGCCCAAAACTCCAGCCATACAGAGCCGTCGTTGTAGTAGTTCAGTTTAGAAAACCCTTCTTTTTCATATCCAAACTGAAGATTGTCCCCTCGCTTGAGAAAGGAGCTGTTACTGCCCGAACCACTCACTACATAATGATGATCATCTTCCTGAAAATATTGTAGCGCATTTTCATGCCCGCTGGCAAAAACGATGTTATCCTGGTCTTTGATGGATCGCATGACGGCCTGGATCAAATCATTATAGGCTGGGTTAGTTTTATCCTGTTTGGAAACGCCTAAATAACGGGCTATCGGTTGAAGAGACCCAATTCCAGGAAATGGCAACAGATGATCTTTGATAGAGAAATGACCATTGTGTTCTCCTTGTGTGAAAATAGGGTGGTGGAGGGCAACCAGGATATTGTCATCATCATTTTCATCGATCACCTCGCTGAGTTCTCTTTCAAAATCCGCCCTTGATTTGATGTCACAGCCTTTATTCATATCTTTTTCTTCTTCCCAATCCTGCAACCACCACTGGGAGTCCACTAAGATCAGTGTAAGGTGTTCGCTGAGTTTAATATCTTTTGGATCGCCACAACCATCTTTTGGGTAAAAGACTTTTTTGTTGTCGAGCTGATCTTCGATGTATTTGGCCTGTCGCTGAATAGCTTTGAGGCCACCAGGCGACATGCCGTTCCAGTCGAGATTGCCGGGGATAAAATAAGGGGCTCCCTTAAAATTTTTGAGGAGGTCCAACTGGGCATCTATACGCGCTTCGGCTGCTTTGCGCTCGGGATGATCCTTCGGTACCAATCCGGCCGGATAAATGTTATTGCCAAGGAAAATGACGGCACTGTTTTCTTCCGCCTCTTGTAGCTGGGATTGTAAAAAAACAAAATTAGGCTCCAGCGGATCAAAACTGGCGTCTCCGGCGTCTCCGATCAGATAAACCGTAAATTCCAGGCGGGAGGCAGGAGGCAATGAAGATTCAGACCAATCTTTCTGGTTTTTTTCATAAAATGGACGAGTACTTTCACAGGCAGTGAAGCATAAACTGATGATGAATACCAACAGAATGAGAGAACGCTTTAACATAGGCAGTGTTTCAATTTGGTTGAAAGAGTATAGGTGAATTAAACATTTTACTGCTGCAACGCGGCAGTAAAATGTTTAATTATTTGTGTTACACAGAAAAAATAGCTCTATTTTCTAATACAATATCGGCTGAAAAATTCGAATTGCAAAATAAGGGGAGAGGCAACTGTTACTTGGAGCCTGGCAGAGAAAAGATAGGAAAGCCCTCTAAATGTCCTTTTTAATACCGAAAGAGGCTGTGGGGTTGTGTAAAAACTTGAGGCTGTCTCAGGCGGATTCGACAGCCAATAATATTTCTTTGGGGTTGTGTAAAAAGTCCTTCGGCCTTTTTACACAACCAATAATATTCTTTTAGGAGGTTGTTTTAAGAAAAAAACGAAGTTTTTTTCTTAAAACAACCTCCTAAACAAAATTTTCGGGGGTGGGTGAAAACGAGGAACGAGTTTTTACACAACCCCAAAAAGAAAATTATTTAGCGGCAAATAAGGGCGAAGGAGTTATAAGACGCCCCTTTACCTCCTATTATTAAGGAATTACAATTTGCTTACAAGGCATCGGCCTTACTGCCGCTTTGATTACTTGGAATTCCAAAGAAATCATTAGCCTTAATATGAGTATTTAACCAGGCCATGCATGCCTGGAAATCCTCAAATACATGCTCTTCTTCCACTAGTCCGGGAACGAGGTTGAACCGCTTAAGCATGTCCTCCGGCTGGCCGTGTAAGCCTGTAAAGACAACGGTAATGTCCTGAGCTTCGAGGTCTTGTACAGCTTCTTCAACGGCGTATAATCCCGATTGGTCGATGTAGGGGACTTTATCCATACGGATGACCACCACTTCAATATTAGGTAATGCTTTGATCATATCCTGGAAACGAGAGGCAAACCCAAAAAATAGGGGCCCGTCCAGGTGTTTGATATATACCTGATCACCTACGCGGTCAATAATATCACCTTCATCGGACCAGGGCACTTCGCGAGCAAAATCTCTGAGAGGAGCGGTGTTGGTTTTGTGATCCACCACATCGGCAATTTTCTTCATAAAGAGGATGGCCGCCATAACCATTCCGATCGCTACTGCTTCGAGCAGACCTACAAAAACGGTCAGTAACAAAACAGCGATCATGATGACCGCATCTGTTCGGGGCATCTCCCTCAAGTGCCCCATGCCTTTATAATCAATAATACCAATACCTACTGTGATTAAAATACCGGCCAGTACTGCATTGGGTATATTTCCAACCAAAGTACCTAAGCCTAAAAGAATGGCTAATAAAAGCAGACCGGCAATAACACCGGAGATTTTTGTTTTTCCACCGGAGTTGGCATTAATGACGGTACGCATGGTGGCGCCGGCACCTGGTAAGCCACCTATGAGGGCTGCTCCCATATTACCAATGCCCTGACCGATCAACTCCTGATTACTATTGTGTTTGGTCTTAGTGATATTATCTGCAACAATAGAGGTTAACAATGAATCGATGGCACCCAGTAAGGCTAAGGTAAAGGCAAATTCAAAAACCAGCATCAGATGGCTGGTATCTGTGAATACACTGAAAAAGCTTAGGTGTACTTCGGGCAAACCCGTAGGCACTCCACCTGGTGTGCTGTCATTAATGACTGCTACCTGACCGTTAGTCAAAATGAAAAAGGCAGCCAGAGAAACCGTAACAAGGGCAACCAATGTACTGGGTACGGCCTTTGTAATTCTGGGGAAAATATAAATGATACCTATGGTAATAGCAGCTACCACAACTGAATACCAATTGATGATGGATGGGATACTACCCAGGTTTTTCACTACCCCCAAAGATCCTCCGGCTGGAGAGCTGGCTCCGAAAAATGGAAAGATCTGGCTAATAACAATGATCACACCAATACCGCTCATGAAGCCTGAAACTACCGGATAGGGTATATACTTAATATATCGGCCTACTTGCAGTACTCCGAGTAGCATTTCGAGCAAGCCGGCCAGGAAGAAGGTGGCAATAATTATGGGAAAAGCCTTTTCCAGCCCCCCGGCAAACTCAATCGCTTCCATAATAACTACAGCAGAAACAACCGTCATCGGCGCGGTGGGTCCGCTGATCTGAGTGGGCGTTCCACCAAATAAAGCAGCTAAAATTCCGATGGCAATGGCACCATACAGGCCTGCAATGGCGCCTAATTCGGTCTGTTCACCGAAGGCTAGTGCTAAAGGGAGCGCAACAATTCCGGCCGTAATACCGCCGAAAAAGTCCCCCTTTAGATTCGAAAAATCAAATCTAAATACGTCTCGCATGGTCGAGGAGTTTTTTTTTATGGTTATCGAGTTGCTGTGTAAATCACAGCCATCTGAGATGGCAATAAATTTTTCACAGACATGTGCTAAGCTAAAATAGAAAATAGTTTTACTATTTCAATATTAATAGTATGCTATTTTCTTTGTTTAACAAAACACCTATTCATGCGATTAGTTTTATAAAAAAAAACAGAGAGGCTTTGATAGCCTCTCTGCGATCCTCGATAACCATGCTTAACGCAAATGTCTAAAAGTTTCAAAAAGAAAGTTTCAGACTAGATTTGAGTTTGGCGTTGAATCCTCAACGCTAAGTTCAAACAGTCTCTAATACTTCACCAACTTTTGGACTTTGCTTTAAGACTTTACTCTTTTGTGAAACCAGGGCATTGTTTTCCATATCTAATCCTTTTACATGCATTTCGATGTTTTTGGATTGGGCATTTGCCTGGAATTCATTAATGATCTCTATCACATCATAATCGATGTTGACGGAATGAGTGGCATCAATCGTTACCTTCGAGTTATTAGGCAGGTCATTCAGCGTACGCAGAATACTTGCTTTGTTTAGGAAAGTAACATCTTCCGACAAGGTTAGGACTAAGGAGTGATCCCTGGGGTCTTCGTCTTTATGAAGGAAGTAGGCAGCCCGGTAATTCGTCAGTAAAATATAGAACATGGCTACAACCAGCCCAATTCCTATACCAACTAACAGATCCGTTAGCAAAATACCTACAATAGTAGCAACAAAGGGTGTGAATTGCTGCCATCCTAATTTATACATTGATTTGAACAAGCTTGGCTTAGCCAATTTGTAGCCCACCAAAATAAGGATTGCAGCCAAACTCGCCAATGGAATCATGTTCAAAACTACAGGAATCAGGGCCACACAGAATAGTAACAAAATTCCGTGAATGAATGCAGCCGCTTTTGTTTTTCCTCCGGACTGAATATTGGCCGAGCTTCGCACGATCACCTGAGTGACAGGCAGCCCTCCTATCAAACCTGAAATCATATTACCTACCCCTTGGGCTTTCAACTCTCTGTTAGTTGGAGTAACTCTCTTCTGAGGGTCTAATTTATCTGTTGCCTCCACACATAATAAGGTCTCAAGACTGGCTACCACAGCAATAGTAATGGCCACAACAAACACCTCAGGATTGGTAATCTGTGTGAAGTCAGGCAGCGTAAACTGCTGGAAAAAACCACTGAGGCTAGATGCTACCGGTAGCGACACCAAGTGATCTGCCTTAATCGCCCAAGCCGTATTTTGCAATCCAAGATTTAACAAAATACCGGCCACCACTGCTACCAATGGGCCCTGGATGATTTGGAAAATTTTAACTTTTTTCATGAACTTCTGCTCCCATAAGATCAAGATGGCCAAACAGATCGAACTAATCAGCAGAGCCCCCGGTGAAATGTATTCGAACATTTGGGTGAAATTGCTGAAAGTCGTACCGCCGTCAGGCTGCACGAATGCCAGGTCTCCTTCGTAATCTTTGTCATATCCAAAGGCATGTGGAATCTGCTTGAGCAGAATAATTAATCCAATCCCTGATAGCATTCCTTTGATAACAGAGGAAGGGAAATAATATCCAATAATCCCGGCTCTAATAAAACCTAGCACTAACTGAAAAACACCGGCAATTACGACTGCCAATAAAAAAGTTTCAAATGTCCCCAGGTCTTGTATGGCCGTCAAAACTATAACAGCCAGACCGGCCGCAGGTCCGCTCACTCCTAGATGTGAACCACTCATTAATGCGACTACCGTACCTCCTACAATTCCGGCAATAATTCCTGAAAAAAGTGGTGCACCAGAAGCTAGTGCAATTCCTAGACATAAGGGTACTGCTACCAGGAATACGACAATTCCGGCAGGGAAATCAGATTTGATTTCTGAGAAAAAAGATTTTAGCGTTTGCATGAGTTATTGTTGTTGGTTTTACAACTTCGAGGAGTTGTAAAGCTTTGTTGAAATGTTAGTAAAGCTATTAAAAACAAATGTAAAACACGTTTTTGGTATTTAGGTTCTCAGAAGAGTTAAATTTTTTTTAATTTTTTTTGAAAAAATCCTGGAAGTGAGAAATTCTAATAGAGAAGTTGTTATATGACAGGCCTAGTGGTCTATATATGGCTTAAAACACGTTTTTTTGGAAAAATCAAAAATCAGGAGGACGGAAAAAAGGTTTATTCCTCAGGAAGCTGTTTTTCAACTGCTGGGTAATCTATAGTTTCCATTTTTTTTCCGAGATAGACCAGGTATAGATTCCCTTCCGCTACTTTTAATTCTTTTTTATCTAAAGGTATGATGTGAATTTCGCCGGAAGTATCCCGGAGGAAGAGGGGAACCCTTTGGTTGCGGGCATTCATTTTTTCCATAACTTCCTCGAGTTGATCAATATGCTCTAGTTGTATTTCATGCATTTCCGGGAAATCACGGGCCACTTCATTCAGATTCAGATAATCGTCGGTATAGGTGAGTAGCCCTTGCTTAGGTAGAGACACCTTTTCCTTTTTCAATTCCTCGGGAGTTATAAGCCGGAAGGAGCCGTTTTCGCCAAATACCTTGCCGTAGCGATCCACTGCAAAGTTGTTGACATCAGCGTTGGCGGTCATAGCGAGCATGTACCCTACATCCAACAACTCAATCTGATCAGTGAGGTCAGAGGTGTAGATATTGACATCGAACGCTTCCAATCCTATGTCCTGGGCTTTTTTTACATTACTGGAGTTATTATCAATAATGACCACATGCCGATCGTGGTCCATCAAATACTTGCCGATCACTCGGGAGGCCAGGCTCGCACCTACGATCAGGATACCGTCGGAAGCCTTCTGTATTACGCCCAGCCAGCGAGCAGTAAGCCTGGCTGTAGCCGCATTGATCATTACCGTACCTAAAACAATCATAAAAACCAACGGAGTAATGTATTCGGCTCCAGGCACTCCATTCCTGGTGAGGGTGATGCCAAATAAAGAAGCGATACCCGCGGCAACAATCCCACGAGGGCCCACCCAGGAAATAAATATCTTTTCATTGGTTCTCAGATCGGAACCACGGGTGCTGATAAAAACACCCAGCGGTCGCAAGACAAGGATAACAAAGCCAAATAAAGCATAGCTTCTCCAATTGGTCAGGATGAGTTCTAACTCCTCTATATTTATATTGGCAGCCAATAAAATAAAGAGGATAGATATCAACAATACACTCAAGGATTCCTTAAAAGACAAAATTTCCTTCAGCTGGGGTACGTCCAGGTTGCCCAATACCATTCCCATCACCACTACTGTCAATAAACCAGACTCGTACGCAATGACGTCCGAAAAAACG
Source organism: Bacteroidia bacterium (assembly GCA_030430845.1). Classification (GTDB taxonomy): domain Bacteria; phylum Bacteroidota; class Bacteroidia; order Chitinophagales; family Saprospiraceae; genus JANQPA01. The sequence continues at coordinate 11,512 of JAUIKE010000147.1, forward strand.
AATACCCCCAATACGAATGCCAGGGTAAAGACATTTAACAGATAGTGAGGTACCATCGCTCGCTTAATCAGTTGGTATAGCACATGAGCAGCTATCGTACCCAAAGCCAGTCCGATCAATAAAATCTGGAAAAATTGGATCAGGGCGTGCGAGGTGAATTCCACGCCTCCATCAGAAGATTGTATGAACTCGAATACCAATACGGCCACGAGTGCACCAATGGGGTCTATTAGAATACCTTCCCATTTTAAGACGGTCGCCACATTCCGGTTGAGCGGAACATTTTGAAGGATCGGCGCTATCACAGTGGGGCCCGTAACGATGATCAGGCCCGCAAATAAAAAGGAAATCGGCCAGCTCAATTGTTCAATGTAATGAGCCGCCAAACCGCCGCCAATGAAAGTTATCAAAGAACCAATAGTGATCAACTTCAAAATAACGGGCCCGACATGGGTGATTTCTTTTCGCTTCAGCGTAAGCCCTCCTTCGAAAAGAATAATACCAATGGCCAGAGAAACAAAATAAAAAAGATATTCCCCCGGGAATAATCCGATCTTGTACTTTTCATTGAAAATCGGCTCCAGTATTTTATGCCCATCTTCCGTGATCAGGGAAGACAGCGGCCCCACTAATAACCCAATCAGGATCAGTGGGAGAATAGCCGGTATGCGTATGCGCCAGGCCAACCACTGGGCAAAAATTCCAAGAATGATAATACTGGAGAGTTCAACCATATTCTTTTCAAGCTGTAGTAATAATGAAGGTTTGGCCCAAGCATAGAAAATTAAAATTATTCCAAGTCGCGGGAGATAATTTTAATTTTCTATGTTCGGAGCTATATCTTATTATTAATTGAAATAATTGTGTGTCGTAAAATAAGTAACTTTTCAGAATTACAAATTGTTTCATACAGCCGGATTATCATGTAGATAGTCCGCAGTTGGTAATAACTCTTAATTTTTGACTGAAAATCCCTACTTTTGCAGCCTGAAAAATTACTATTCTATAATATATGCAGAGTTTAGATAAAAGAAGAACCTTTGGAATCATCAGTCACCCGGATGCCGGTAAAACAACGCTTACCGAAAAATTGCTTCTGTTTGGAGGGGCCATTCAGGTAGCTGGTGCTGTAAAATCCAATAAAATTAAAAGAAGTGCCACCTCCGACTTTATGGAGATCGAGCGCCAACGGGGTATCTCCGTTGCTACCTCGGTGATGGCTTTTCATTATAAAGATGTCAAGATCAATATTCTGGATACGCCGGGTCACCAGGATTTTGCGGAAGATACTTACCGGACCCTCACGGCAGTGGATAGTGTTATTGTTGTTATTGATGTGGCGAAAGGGGTAGAGATCCAGACGGAAAAACTGGTTGAAGTCTGCCGGATGCGTAAAACACCCATTATCGTTTTTATCAACAAGCTGGACCGGGAAGGATTGGACGGAATTGATTTGCTGGATGAGATTGAGGAAAAATTAGGTTTGAACGTCACTCCTTTAAGCTGGCCCATCGGCATGGGGCAACGTTTTAAGGGCGTCTACAGCCTGTATGAGAAAAAATTAGTCTTGTTTCGCCCTCACAGCAAACAACAGGAAGATACCATAGAAATCACTGACCTAACGGACCCTATTCTTGATAAAGAGGTAGGAGAGTCCTTGGCAGATGAACTCAGAGAGGAAGTGCACATGATCGAGGAGGTCTATCCGGACTTTGATCGGGAGGCTTATTTAAAAGGTGAATTGAGTCCTATCTTTTTCGGTAGCGCCATTAACAACTTCGGGGTTCGGGAATTACTAGATTGTTTTATTGACATTGCCCCCGGACCGCTCCCTCGCGTAACGGAAGAACGGGAGGTAAAGCCCGAAGAGGATCAATTTGCCGGATTTGTTTTTAAGATCCATGCTAATATGGACCCCAAGCACCGAGATCGTATTGCTTTTATGAGGGTGTGCTCCGGTACTTTCCAACGAAATACCAACTACCTGCATGTTCGTCAAAACCGAAAGATGAAGTTTTCCAACCCCACTTCTTTTATGGCCGAAAAAAAGACGGTCATCGATGAGGCATATCCAGGTGATGTGATCGGTTTGTATGACTCGGGGAATTTCAAAATAGGGGATTCGGTAACAGAAGGGGAAGTGCTTCACTTCAAAGGAATTCCGAGCTTTTCTCCGGAATTATTTCGTTTTGTGAATAATGCGAACCCCATGAAAGCCAAGCAACTGGCTAAGGGCCTCACTCAGTTGATGGATGAGGGGGTTGCTCAGCTTTTTACGAAAGAAGATAACGGCCGCCAAATCATAGGTACGGTTGGAGCCCTGCAGTTCGAAGTGATCCAATACCGCCTCGAACACGAATACGGCGCTTCCGTCCAATATGAACCGCTTAACTTGCATAAAGCTTGCTGGATCAGCTGCAAAGATGAGAAAAAACTGAAAGAGTTCGTCTCTCGCCGCAAACGAGATATCGCCCGCGATAAGGACGGACAATTAGTCTTCCTGGCCGAATCCGCCTGGACGCTGAAGATGGCCCAGGAGAACTTCCCGGATGTGCAGTTTCATTTTACGAGCGAGGTGGAGGTATAATATAGGAAGGCCGGTAGATCGGAGCATTGAAATTTAAAAATATTTTCACCCCCGGGAGGGGGTGAAAATATTAATTTCATCTGTTCAGTCCTACCGGCCTTCTTCTACTATTTCAGTGTTCTTCCTTTCCACACATAGCTTTTCTTCAAATTAGATAATAAGCCCACAAAGGCAATATACCCAATATGCCAAAACTGCGACACCCAAAACGTTCGCATCAACTCGGTTTTTCCGAAAAAACGACTGGCCTGCCTAAGGAAAAAATAATCGGCTATACTTTTTATGAATAGCTGTATAATGAATACTCCAATCATCCAACCACCAACGACCAGCATCCAACATCCCGACAAGATGATGCTCCAGCAGTAGAAAAAAACGAGCGCCAGAATAGCAGTGATCTTCCATTCGGGATATTGCCTTGATTTGGTACCCCAGCGGATGCGCTGCCGAACAAAGGCGCGGAGGCCCGGCATGGCATGGGTTCGGACGGCGGCTTTGGGATTTTTGAGGAAAAAAAGCTCTCCCGGGTATTTTTGGATAACTTTTTGCATAAAAAGTATGTCATCACCGGAGGCGATGTGGTCGATGCCTTCAAAACCATTCAACTCCTCGTATATTTTTCGTGGATAGGCCAGGTTGGCGCCGTTGCTGCTGTGCATGAACCGGCCTTGTATCCCTGCTCCGGTGATGAGCATCATACCCATCATATCAAGTGATTGGAATTTTTCGAAGGTGCCTTGCTCCTGTTCAAAAATGACAGGCCCGGCTATGAACTTGGCCTCCGTTTGTTCGTAACAGGAGGCCGTTAGGCGGATCCATTGCCTAGGAACGAGGCAGTCGGCATCGGTAGTCAGGATGAGCTCGCCGGAAGACTGTGCTATTCCGAAGGCCAGTGCCGCTTTTTTGCCCGTTTGGCCTTTAGGCAGGGATAGGAGTTGTAGGTTTTTAAGAGGAAGGCTCCGGCAGGTTTTCAGCGTTTCATCCGTCGAATGATCGTCTACAACAATGACCTCAAATTGGGAGAGGGGGTAGTCTTGACTTTTTAAGGATTCCAGTAAGTTTTCGATGTTCCCGGCTTCATTTCTTGCTGGAACGATGACAGAGACTTGAGTTGGAGGGTTCGAATTGGGGAGCAGATTAAAATAAGGTAGTTGATTCCAGTGGTAGCGGTAAAATTGAATAATACCGGCATATGCAATGGCTAAAATGATGGCAAAGGCTCCGTATACAACCATGAAAGGTAAAACTTAAAAAAACATGAGACATCCCGAATTTTTTAGCTGATGACCAAAAACAGATGCTATCCCGATTGAAAATCGGGACAGCATCTGTTTATTGGGACCTTTCGAAAATTCGGGATGATTCATGTTTTTACTTATGACTCCCTTCTGTTTTCCTTCCTCTTTTCCAGTTCAGGTAGCTCTAGCGGCTTACTATCCAACTCTTCAAAATCAACAAATTCACCTTCCCGGCGACGTTTTTCTTCCTGTCGGATCTCTCGGGCCCGTTTTTTGAACAAGCCTTTACCTAAGAGGAAACCAGCCACGAGTGGAAAGCCAAAAAGGGTCAAAACAGTGGACACTACTCCTAGTATGGTATCTCTTTTATAAAGAGCAATAATCCATTTCCCAAAATTCACGACTCCCTTAAAATCAACAATTAAGGCTCCAATGAGTAGCAAAGGAGAAATGTACCACAATATTCTGAAAATAAATCGAGCCAGGAACAGTAGGAAAACTAAGCCCAGCACCATTACTACAATACCGATGATGGTATTAAATGGGCTGCCCTGGTTGTTATTAAAAGGATTTCTTTGGTTAGTCATATCTTTAAATTAAACTCTTTTTTGATTCAAGTAAGGAAGAAAGCAGTATAACAGCTTTCATTCGACTATATAACAAAAAAATATAGGAGGATGGTTTGTTAAAGCCATTTTCAATAGACAAGATCCACATTTTTTTTCGATAAAAAACAGGAAAATACGGAGATAAATGAATAGGATAGGGATAGATCCGAATATTGAAAATTGAAATGTCTCCCACGGGCCAGGCTGTTAAGTCCTACCTAAATAGCTCTGGAGGTGCGAAAGATTGGTAACAAAGTCCTATATCTTAAGCTAAAAGCTCTGGAAGAGCGTTATATGCAGACTAACATGTTCTTTTATATGGCGCTCTTCCAGAGCTTTTTAAAAGGTAGATTTTGATGGTGCTTACCGATATATCGCCTCTCTGAGGCTCTTGGTGTTTTGACCTTATCAACCCGGCCCTCTGTGGGGCCATATTATTAGTTTTTAATGTTCGAATCTATTTCGGGCTCTATTCATTTATCTCCGTATTTGAAAAATATTGCTATATATCATAATTTTGAAGAAAAAGAACCATGAATATGATCAGTAAAGTTTTGGGCAGTTTATTAGGAAGCTTTTTGTTGTTGGCGGGAAGCCTTGATGCTCAGTCGATTAAGGTGAAGGGGCTTATTTCTGATTGTACCCAGACAATCAAGCTGTTTGAGTATAACGGATTCTCGTTTAGGGAAAGTGAGGTGGCTCAAAAGCTCAATGAAGGGATTTATGAGCTCAGCTTGCCCAAAACGGATATGCCGAAGGTGTTTTTTATCGGTCCGGGGGGGCGGGATGTAAAACCCATCATTTTGGGGAATGAAAATATGGTCACCATAACCGGTAAATGTGGTAAAATGAGGGTTGCTCAAATTTCTAATTCTAAGCTGAATGAACAGTTTGATAATCTAAAAAAAGAGATCGGCACCTTGCGTTCCAATACTATTGAACTGACAAAAAAGCTGAGAATGGCCAAAGATGAAGAGGCTCGGCAGGACATTCTGACTTCCATGTCTCAATTGGACGAAAAGAAATTAAATATGCTTGATTCTCTGAAACAGGTGAATCCCTTTTTCGCTAAAACAGTGGCACTCAATACTTATCTGAGTTACCTCAATAATAAAGGTGATTATCGTTCTGAAATACTGTACTTCGCCCAGGAGTATTTTAAATATGCCGATTTTAAAGAGTCCGCATATAATAACCTCCCCTGGCTGACCGATGCCGTCAGAACCTACACACAGACCTTAGTTAATGTGGGCTTGGACGAAAACTCTCAGAAGCGCTTCCTCGATGAGCTTGTTAAGCGTTTCCCTCAGGGTAGTAAGGCCAAACAACTGGCCTTGGCCGGTATCATTCAATCCTTTGAACGCAATAAAAACAGCAACTACATCCATTTCGGCGAGATGTTTATAGAGGAATATAATGAAGAAGAACCGGAGGTGGCCGCACAAATCCGGAGCAGTATTGAAAAGGAGCGAAGCTTCATGGTGGGAGGCACTCCTCCTGATTTCACACAAGCAGCTCCTGATGGTAGCGCCATAAGTCTGAGTGACCTGAGAGGAAAAGTAGTACTTATCGACTTTTGGGCCAGCTGGTGTGGCCCCTGCCGCAGGGAAAACCCCAATGTGGTCAGACTGTATCAGAAATATAAGGATAAGGGCTTTGAAATCATCGGTGTCAGCCTTGATCGAAGCCGCGAGCGTTGGTTGCAGGCCATCGATCAGGATGGACTGGACTGGGTGCACGTCAGCGACCTCAAGCACTGGCAGAATGAAGTGGCTAAGCTCTATAATGTCAGCTCCATTCCGCAAACTTTCCTGGTAGATACTGAAGGTAGGATCATTGGAAAGAATCTCAGAGGGCAGCGATTAGCGAATAAGCTATCTGAGATATTTGATGGGACGGAATAGGTAGTTATAAGTTAACTTGTGATGCTAGGCCCTCCTCCGTCGGGCCGATGCTGGGATGCTTTTTACGCCTGCGGCGTAAGGATGCTGGCGTTTTATTTTGCTAAATGAATAGGAACTTGCTCCTCATTTTAGAAGAATCAAACGTCTAGCATCATGCGGCTGTAGGCCGCATTAGCATCCCAGCATCGGCCCGACGGAGGAGGGCCTAGCATCACAGAATTTGAAGGTAATCCGTTTTCTATCTTAAAATAGACCTATTATTAGATACATCAAAGCAGTAATCCCGCCGGCAATCATCGCATAGGGCAACTGCGTTTTTACATGATCGATATGATCGCTGGCCGAAGCCATCGAAGAGAGAATACTGGTATCGGATATCGGCGAACAGTGGTCTCCAAAAACGCCTCCACCTAAGGCAGCTGCGATGGTCAGATAAACGTTGGCTTCCATCGTTTGGGCCATCGGAACGGCAATGGCAATCATAATGGCGAACGTTCCCCAGGAAGTTCCGGTAGAGAAGGCAATAAAGCAACTCACCAAAAAGACAATGAAAGGAACCAGGTTGGGAGATAACCAACCTTTAGCAACATCGGCTACATATTGGCCAGTCCCCATTTCTTTACAGACCGCTCCGATAGCAAAGGCCATAAGCATCAGCAGGGCCAGGGGCATCATGCCGGAAATACCTTTCAGCGTAAGGTCTACCATTTCTTTAGCTTTCATGATTTTTTGAATACCATATAAAGCCATGGACACCAGAATGGCGGTGATGACGGCCACTAGCACAGAAGTAGAGCCTGAGCCTTGCCCGATGGCATAGAAAAGGCGGTCAAGACCACTCAATTCGGGCCGGTTTTCAAGCGCTGCTCCCCAGCCTGTATAGGCCAGCATGATTGGCATCATAAACACCATAACGGATACGGGAATGATCATATTCATAGCCCTGGGCGTTATGCCTTCCCGGGGTTTTACGTCTGTCAGCTCGTCGGCGATCATGGGAACAGCATCGTCTGCCATGAGTTTGCCTTCCTCCCTGGCTCGCCGTTCGGCTCTGGCCATAGGACCAAAATCTTTTTTGGAAAAAATGAAAAACAGCACGCCCAACAAAGCCAGCATCGGGTAAAAGTTATAACCCATCGAGCGGACCATGGTAGCAAAAGGGTCATTGAAGCCTTCATTGAGCAGCAAGGCCATAATAAAAGCCCCCCAACCATTAAAAGGGATCAAGATACTGGACGGGGCAGAACTGGAATCTGCAATATAAGCGAGCTTTTCCCTTGGAATTTTAAGCCGGTCAAAAATAGGGCGGTAAAGTGTACCTACTGTCAGAACAGAAATACTGGATTCTACAAAGATCAAGGCACCGGTCAGCCAGGCAAAAAATTGAATGATGACCCGATTACTTCCCGGTCTTTTGTTTTCATATTTTGAAAGCACCCGGTTGACTACCTTGATGAAGCCTTCTACACCTCCCGATCGTTGAATGAAGATAATCAAGGCACCCACTAAGGCCGAGAACATAATGGTACGGGTATTCCCCTTATCCTGAAATACATCCACTAAGGCATCTATCGTATTCAAGGTGCCTTCCCATAATAATTTAGGTAACAAAAGGATCATTTCTCCTGCACTGAGCTGTCCAAAGCCGCTTCCAAATGCTCCGATACTATCGATTCCAAGCATTTTGAAAAGGGTAACCGCGACCCAACCCAGCCAAATGCCGAATAATAGCGAAACGAATACCTGCTTGGTCCGTATCGCCAACACAATGGCAATCACCGGAGGAATTAAAGATAAAAAACCAAAGTCTTGCATATTTTCTATATAGTGTAATCATAACATACTGCCGGCCGGCGGCATGCTATGATTACAGGTTAACTCTTATCCATTCGAGGACTTTCTGCATTTCCCTTTTTACCGGCGCAGAACCACTAATATAGTTATTGTTCATGAAGCTAAAAATCAGAACCCTGCCAGATTGAGTTTTTATGTATCCGCTTAGACAGTGTTTGGCATTCAAAGTACCGGTTTTCGCGAACACATAGGGCGGGTCTCCGGAGTACCAGTTGCGGATCGTTCCGGATTGCCCACCGGCCGGTAAGAGGCTGAACAAGCGCTCTTCCGGCATGCTTTGATGGATCATCTCAAGTAGTTTGACGATGCTTTCGGGAGTCATTAAGTTGTAGCGAGAAAGGCCCGATCCGTCCCTCCAGATGGGTTCCTGTGGCAAATCGGCCAGCAAGCTGTCCTTGGCATATTCAATGGCTTTACGCGTTTCGCAATAGCCGAATAATTCGTTACTGGCCATAAGCATCAGTTGTTCTGCTATAAAATTATCACTGTCTTGTAGGAGCCGGCGATAAAGGGTGTCGGGGAAACCCGTTTTTAAACGATGAACTTTTAAAGCGCTATCAGGAACTGCAGGGTAGTAATAAACTTTGCGCTTTAAGGTGTCCTGTAGTAAGCTCAGGACTATTTCTTTTTGATGCCGGAAGGGAATGTCCCGGTCTATTTGCTGAGTGTCGAGCCGGGTGCTGTCTATAAAAAACAGGTTGGATGGCTCATCGCGGCTTAATAAAAAATAATTTTCTGCTGTGGAGTCTTTTAGATTATTAGCCAGTAAGGAAGGTGTGATTCTGAGCTTAATACTATCGTTTTGAACAAAACGCACTGCATTCCCATACAAAGGAAGGGCAGATTTTTCAACCTGGTAATAATAAGGATAGTCTCCCCAGGCCCAGCCTGGGCCGAATCGGGCATCTTTAAAATGATGGTCGGAATAGTAAACCGGGCCTTCGTGATCTTTTAACAAGTCAAAGGCTTCCTGCCCCTCTTTAAAGTCCGGGTGTAAAAATAAGGGATTGCCGGTTCCCCAAAAAATGAGGGTGTCTTCTTTCAAAACATAATCCACTAATGGCAGAGAATCTTTTAGAATATTTAGAGAAGTATAAAAGGTAAATAACTTCGTATTGGAGGCAGGCGTGTAGTATTTGTCGGCTTCTTGTTGGTACAAAAACTGTCGGCTTCCGGGGTCATAAAGTGCAAAACCCGTAAATATCTTAGAGAAAACGTTTGATTGAGCAAGTTGCTCGTTGAGGCTTTTATAGTTTTTTCGGGAAAAAAAAGAAGGCGTACTACAAGAGGTGGCCAATAATATAATTGCTACAACGTACAGCCAGCATACCGACTTGTTAAGAGGCTTCGAAACAAGAAAAATATTTTTTACCTTTTTACTCATTTTTATTTTCTTCACAGAAAAATACAAAAAGCCCATGAGCTACAAAATAATTCCCGTTTTATTGCTGCTGCTTAGCTGTTTTCAAGGCAATGGGCAACAACCAGGTGACAAATACAGATTTGAGAACGCGGAAGTTTATTCCAAGGACAAAGAAAGGGATGCCTTGAGTAAATTGCCTCCTGCCTGGCGTGTATTTGAGCAAGCCAGGGCTTCAATAGTACTGGCCAAAAACGAGGATGGTTTAGTACCGGTTAAGGATTTTGAAGCAAAAAAAATTGCCTATTTACCGATAGGCTTACCGACAGGAAGCGAATTTGAACGTTTTCTGAAGAAGTATACTCGTGTGGATCGAATTTCTCTTCCAGCTGTTAATGAAGGGCAGGCCGCATTAGATTGGGCTGAAAATCTCAAAAAGAATTATAACCTGATCATTATAGGTATCGAAGATCGAACCAACCAGCAAAAAACATACTTCACACAACATTTTGCGATAAATTCTGCTATCAAGGAATTCCCGAATGTAACAGTTGTTTTTGGAGGAGCCCAGATCTTTAAATTTCTCCCGACCATTAAGGACTCTGAATCGCTCCTTGTAGTACCTGATCAGTTTGAGCTGGTCGAGTCCATTGCCGCTCAGGCCGTTTTCGGGGGCGTAGGCCTCGATGGAGAATTATGGACCTACCTTGGTACGGGCCTTAATGAAGGAATGGGAGTCAAAACCCAGCCTGATTCGGTTTTTCAGTATACTCCGCCTGTGATGGCCGGTATGGATGAGGAACTTTTAAAAGACAGCATCCAGTCCATAGTAGAAAAAGGCATTCGGGCAAGAGCTTATCCGGGCGCACAGGTACTGGTTGCCCGTAAAGGACAGGTCGTATACCATGAAACTTTCGGATATCATACCTACGACAGCATCCGACCGGTCAGAGAGGATGATTTGTATGACTTTGCCTCTGTTACCAAGGTGAGCAGTGCCTTGCCTGCTTTGATGAAATTATACGGTGAGGGCCGCTTTGACCTCGACGCTCCCTTGGCTCAATATGTTCCATCATTCAAAAGATCGAATAAGGCGGACCTAAACTTTCGTTCCATGCTGGCCCATAATGCGCGCCTGAAGTCCTGGATCCCTTACTGGAGGGATACTGTAAAGAAAAACGGAAAATTTAGGGGAGGCACCTTTAAGCCGGATTCCACCCGGAAATATTCGGTGCGCGTGCTGGATAATTTGTGGCTGAATAAAAATTATAAAAAGAAGATCTTCAAGGCGATTAAAAAGTCACCTCTGAATAAAGAGTCCGGCTTTCTATATTCCGGTTTATTGTTTTACCTCTTGCCGGATCTGGTGGCAGATTTGACAGGGGAAGATTTTGAAACCCACATCAAGGAAAATATTTATCGCCCCTTAGGGGCTTACAGCATCACTTATAATGCCTACAAGCATTACCCGTTAGAACGAATTGTCCCTACCGAACGGGATACTTTTTTCAGGATGGCTCAGCTGCATGGGACTGTTCATGACGAAGGCGCTGCCATGATGGGAGGAGTTTCGAGTAATGCCGGATTATTTGGAACGGCCAATGACCTGGCTAAGCTTTTCCAAATGTATATGAATTATGGGCGCTTTGGCGGCGAACAGCTGATCCCCTCTTTTGCGGTCAAGGAATTTACGCGTTGTCAGTATTGCTTGCAGGATAATCATCGGGGGCTGGGCTTTGATAAGCCGCAGCCGTTTAACCCGGATGGGCGTTATACAGCCTTATCTGCCGGGCCGGATAGCTTTGGTCATTCAGGTTACACTGGCACCTTTGTTTGGGCGGATCCTCAGGAGGAGTTGGTGGTTATTTTCTTTTCTAACAGGGTATTCCCTACCCGGGATAACCGAAAATTGTACCAGATGGATACTTACTCGCGTATACATCAGGCAGTTTACGATGCGATCCTGGAGAAGCCTACACATTAAAATAGTGCGGCGGCCGGTGGGGCCCACCGCCGCACGGGGATACCAATCATTTGGTTTTGTGTGGTAAATATGGGGTATTCCAATAGCTTGGTCGGCATGCATCGGGAGGTGTCAACACCAAGCGTTCACATGACGCTCCTTGCGGAGCTACCGATGTGACGCTCCTGCCGGAGCTACCGATGTGACGCTCCTTGCGGAGCTACTGATGTGGCGCTCCTTGCGGAGCTACCGATGTGACGCTCCTTGCGGAGCTACTGATGTGGCGCTCCTGCCGGGGCTACCGATGTGGCGCTCCTTGCGGAGCTACCGATGTGACGCTCCTTGCGGAGCTACTGATGTGGCGCTCCTTGCGGAGCTACCGATGTGACGCTCCTTGCGGGAGCTACTGATGTGGGCTCCTTGCGGAGCTACCGATGTGACGCTCCTTGCGGAGCTACTGA
>JAUIKE010000361.1 GCA_030430845.1 Bacteroidia bacterium
TATAGCCGAAATTCCCGTACAACTTAAACTGCTCATTTAAGCGCAGGCCGGCGTCAATTCCGGGAAAAACCTTGGTCCCGAAGTCGGAGAAATGATTCAAAGAAAGCCCAGGGATGATGTCCAGTGCCCCGTCCAGTAATTGGAAGCGATGTTCTATGAACAAACTGGTCGTAAAGCGCTGTTGATCGCCCAGGTTCGTACTCGCCAGATCCACTTGGTTCAATTCCAGCCCGATGCCGGTGGTTCCCAGTGCATTGCGGTTACTGGCATGAAATTCAGCTCCGTATACATTGCCGATGTGCAAATTGCGATAGATCGAAGGATTGCTGCGGATGAACACATATTCATCCTGGTTACGACGCCAGAACAACCTCGGATTAAGGGTCCAGTTATTCAGGTCCATTTGATAATCCAGGCTCAGCACGCTGGTTTGGACCTCTTCGTACTGATCCATGGCGTCCGGACTGGCATAGAAGCCGTTGGCACCAAACTGGCGCTCCGTAAAGCCGGCCATGATGTCCAGGCGATTGGCTCCCAGCTGTATCTGGTTCTGATAAAACAGATTGGTGATGTCATAATCTGTATTATAGCGGTAGCCTTCGGCAAAATCCTTGGAAAAGGAAAAATACTGATTCATATTCTCCTTTGGGAAAGAAGCCGACACCTGGGCACCACCCATTCCATTTTCACCTGCCTGTAGTTTGATCTTCACAAACTGCTCATCTGGTGCTTTGGTCACAATATTGATGGCTCCGGAAAAGGCGTTCATGCCATAAATACGTGCTCCGGGACCCTTCAGCACCTCGATGCGCTCCACATTCTCCAGGTCAATAGGAATATTCATGATGTGGTGGCCGGTTTGCGGATCGGTCATTTTGACGCCGTTGATCATAACCAGTGTCTGATCGAAGGTACCGCCGCGAATACTCACATCGGCCTGTACGCCATTGGCTCCTCGTTGACGTACATCCACCCCTGAAATGTACTGTATCACTTCGTTGACACTCTGCACAGGCAAAGCCTGGATCTGACGGGCAGTGATCACATTGACAGACCTGGACACCTCTGAAAAAGGCATTTCCAGTCGGTTTTCTTTGATCACCACATCTGGTAGTTGAACGAAAAGGGAATCAGATTGGGCCTTCATCGGGATAAATCCAATAAGGGTAATGGTAAATAGTAGCCATTGTTTCATACGACTAGTATTGAGTTTTTAAATTAGCTTTTGCTTTTATTAAGGGGCTGTCTCATAACTCCTTCGTCGTTATTCGACGCCCCATAAAGTTTTTTTAGGAGCTGCTTTTTAGAGAAAAACTTTGTTTTTCTCTAAAAAGCAGCTCCTACCCGCCTGCCGGCAGGCAGGAAAGAATATTATTGGCTGTCGAAAAAGGCCGTAGGTCTTTTTCGACAGTCTTTTTTCTTTAAAACGGCCGCAAAGTAAGGCTTTTTTCAGAAACGGATAAAACACATTGTCGTTCTTGTCGTATCCGGACGACTTTCAGCCTGGAAGACGGTAATTTGGTAAAAATGCAGATTTTTTTTTTGCACAGGCCTACAGCTTATTTTATCTTCCTATATATTTTTTTGTATTTAGTTGAATGCATCCCAAATCTTGTGACCTAACTGGGATAACTTTCACCCCTACAATCCTTTTTCAATGAACCTCAAACCTTATGCCCTTATTCTCCTTTTATCCAGCATCATCATAATTGCTTGCACCCATATCATGGATCAGCCCTCGGAAAAGAAGGAGTCGCATCATTCAGATAGCAAGCTCAATATCCGGGAAAAAGAAATAGATTTTGCATTGGACAGTGCCGTTGTATTGGATTACGAACGAATCAGCCTTGATAGTCTCCCCGAGCCCAGAGTCGTCCCCTTTTCATTGATTATAGATACGCTGACAGAAAATTTGGCTTTATCAAATAATATTCCCGCTAAGATCTCTTCTACGCCCATTGATGAACAAGCTCTCCGTCATGAAGCGGAGAACAACCGGACACCTCTCCCCCTAAGGGTACCGGCCAATGGTGACAGGATTCACATCGAGACTGAAAGTAGATCTGTGAATTTTGTGCCTTCTATTAGTGCCCTAAAACCCCAAATGAAATCAGAGGCCAACTTAGACATTCAGTATTGGACAGAGGATGAAGGACTCCCCTCTGCTCTAATAACCGATTTATTGGAAGATCGAAGGGGTAACATCTGGATAGGGACTACTGATAATGGAGTAAGTCGGTTCGATGGTTCCTACTTCACTCATTTTTCTACCCAGGAAACATGGAATGGGAAATGGATCTATCAATTATTAGAAGATGAAGATGGGAATATATGGATAACTTCCAGGTCAGATATTCGATCTTATGATGGCAAACAGTATACCATCTATCCCTGGAACCAGAAAGTAAATCATTTTTTAGAACAAAAGGAGGGGCATTTGTGGCTGGCTCACCGGGATAGCGGTCTGATTTATCAAAATGAAGGCCGGTATTTGCATTTTCATAAATCCAACGGGTTACATAGTCATTCCATTCGGGGTGTTTTTATTGATCAAGACCTTCATTCCTGGCTGTATGGTGCTGAAGGTGTAAGTAGGTTCGACGGAACGCACTTCACTCATTATACCCCAGCTGAAGGATTGATTGATAGGGATGTGAAGCAGGTCATTGAAGACCAGAAAGGGAGATATTATTTTTTAACAGCGAAGGGTATCAGTCGTTTGGATGATAAAGGTTTTACTAATTTCTCTTCAGACTTTTTCTTTCAAAACAATCAACTCAATCATCTAGCAGAGGATCGCCAGGGAAATATATGGGTCAGCTCTAATAATGGATTATTTTATATGACTGACAAGGAGGTATTTCACTATACCATAGAGTCTCCTTCTGAAGATCAAAAAATATATAATTTTTGGTTAGATGAAGAAAACCGTATCACATTCAAGAAAGGTAACAGCTTTGTTCAATTTGACGGAAAAGCATTCGTTACCGTAGAGGAGAGGAATGGATTGAATGTAGGGATCAGGATGAGTGATTTGATAGTGGACCGGCAAAGTCAAGTCTGGGCGGGTAGTTTGCCCGGCGGCATTAGCAGATACAAGCCGAATGGCTTTAAACATTTTGGTAAAAAGGAAGGCTTAAGCGGAGAAAGAGCCTGGACTTTTGAAGAAGATCAAAATGGGAATATCTGGATTGGAACACTGGACGATGGAATCAGTGTTTTTACAGAAAAGGGAGTCATTCACCTTGGGGAAGAACAAGGACTGCTGGATAACACAATTAGAGCTATTACCGAAGACAGCAAGGGAAATATTTGGATTGGATCTTCACTGGGTCTGACCAAGTTTGACGGACGATCTTTAAGTTTCTTTACTCAGGCACAGGGTATTGACGAGGTAGAACAAATTATGGAGGACAGCAAGGGCAGGCTTTGGGTTGGGACCTCCCAAAAAGGACTTTTTGTATTTGATGAAGCGTTCATTCAACATTACTCCAAGGATAGATATCCATTTAATTATTTTTTTGAAGACAGTAAAGGCCGTGTCTGGACAAAAATCCCCTTTGAGCCAGGAGTCATGTGTTTTCAAGACAACAGATTTCTAAGGCTATCTTCAGATCAGGACATACCCAATAAGGAGGTACATTCTATTATAGAAGATAGCCGAGGCACCATTTGGCTAGGTACTCATCAGGGACTTTATTATTTAAACGACCAGGGTTTTCGTTTGATAGAAAATAATGTGGCATTAGCCAATGACAATATCGTTTCCATAGTTGAAGATCCAGATGGCAGGTTATGGGTAGCTACAAATGAAGGGCTCCATTTATTAATTATCGACAAAGGATACCCAAAATCTAATGACCGGAATATTAAGTTTTTCTTTTTTGGCAAATCAGATGGCATCAGAGATTTTGATTTTTCATACAATGCCACGCTTGTTGACAGTCAAAACAGGATTTGGTGGGGACGCCTTCGCAGAGGTAAAGGAGTCATGATGGCCCATTTAGATGCTTTTGAAATAGAAGAAACTGCACCGCAATCCCTGCATCTATCTGATGTTAATATCAACCAACAATTCATTGATTTCCATCAGTTAACAGATTCGGTGAATAGACATCCTACAGTTTTAGGAAACAAAATCAGCTATGATTCTGTGGCTTCCTTTTATAACTATCCCGTTG
>JAUIKE010000148.1 GCA_030430845.1 Bacteroidia bacterium
GTGGCACTTAGCAGGCCAATTTTTGAATCCTTTTTCGTCAAAACCTTGTTACTGGAAAAGGCAAAATAATCTTCGTGGCCCCGGGCAATGATACGAGCGGCATGTGTGGAGAACAGAAAGCTTTCTTGTTCGATCCGGAGTTTGATGAATTCTTCGGATAATTTATTGTAAAGATCATACTTCGGTTGCAATAATATTTTTCCTGCTGCATTAACCGCCCCCCATCTTTCTTTTTGACGAAAAAAAATCAGTCCTTCATTAAAAGATTTCACCTCGGAGCTGTTACAATCAAGGATCAACTGCCCATCCAGAGATACCAGGCCAATAAACTCTCCTCTTCGAATGATAAAGTACCTTCCCTGCTCAAGAAACACCTCATCATAAGTGGGATTTACCAGCAAGCGACCGCTTTGATCAACAATACCCCATTGCCCGTTTTTTCGAAAAGCAATATAATCCTGATCCCAAACTTCAATCTCCTCATAGCCTTCAGGTACTACCGTTCTGCCATAATGATCCATCACTTTCCAAGCGGTATCTTCGACAACGGCCACAAGCGTACTATCCAAGACCTTCAACTCCTTAAAGGCCGCAGGAATGACTTCTTTTCCTTCACGATCCAATAAGCCTACCTGTCGGTTTTTCTGCATTACAGCAAACCCAAAACGGTCAAATTCGCCGATCACCTCGTAAATGGGCTCCACTACAACTTTTCCCTCTGCATTGATCAAGCCCCACTTCTTGTCTATCTTAACCGGGTACAGTGGCTGAGCATTCAAAGGCAACACCAACATTAAACTCCATAAAATCTTTAAGATTGATCGCATACGGTATGTCTGATAGTTAATCGGTTGTGGCTTTCCTAAAGGGAAATGGATATATAAAAAACGTAAATGAGTGAATTTTATTAGCCTTACTAAGATTTTATTTTAAAAGAGCCTCCGGCCGGAGACTCTTTTAAAATAGTTTTATTCACAGCTTCAAAACTAATGCATTTAAAATAATTTCATAAATAAATTTTTATAAATTGTTGTTAATATTTTTTCCAATTTGAAAATTTTGAATAATCTGCCATTGTTTTCCATCATGTTGCAATAAAAAAAGCCGGTCCGCTTTAAAGGATCTTTCATAAACTTCCTGATTAAAGTACGACCAAGCCTCCTGAAAAAAAGCCGGCTTCAGATCCTTAAAAGCCACCGTCATGTGAGGATGGAAAGCCCGTTTATCAGCATTTTCTAATCCAATCTGCTCAAAAAGGCATTTTTTTAACTCATGCTGCAAGGCCAACAATTCTTCACTGGGGATTACCTTTACAAAAATGACGCTTCGATCAAAATGTTCAAAGCCTTTAAGAGATACCCAGAAATCGGACTGTGAATCTGTGAAACTTTCCAGACTCCTCTTTAAAGAAGATTCTGATCGTGGATTCCATCGAAATGGCGGAAAAAGTGTAATATGAGGAGGAGACTTAAGGGCATGGGAGGAATTAAAATGCTTTGAGGCGTATAATTTAAATTGGGTAACTTCCTCTCTGATCTCTTCAGATGGTATAAGGGCAATAAAGTAAATTTTTGTTTTCATCAACCTAAATTAGAGAAAAGTAACATGAATCATGCGAATCGTACCTATTTTGAATTAGAGGAAGAGAGAGCTGAATTATAGAGCAACATATAGAAATATGGCCGCCGCCGGCCTGATATATTTCCATGTATGGCCGCATTATTCTCAAAATGAAAATTTGGGAGGACTCATGTTACAAAAACCATATTTATGAGTGAAAAAGAAAAACAGCTTTCTTTTGACGATTTGTTTCCGGACACAAAAAATGTACAACAACGACTGGAAAAGGAAAGATCACCAATCTCATTGCTTCTGGATGGGCTGAGGATTCCGAGCAACATTGGCATGATCGTTCGCCTGGCAGAGGCTGCCAGGATCGATAAGGTATTTACTTATAATATGGAGGATTTTGAGAAGTCCCGTAAAATGAGTCGTGTATCGCGATCAGCCGATCAATATTTAGAAATCCGGCAACTAAAAGAACTCTCCGAAGTTGAACAACTCAAAAAGAACAATGATTTGATCGGCCTGGAAATTACGACACATAGTATTCCCTACCCTCAATTTTCTCCTCAACGGCCGGTGGTTTTAATTGTAGGAAGTGAAAAACATGGGATTTCTCAGGAACTCATCGAGCTGTCTGACCAATGTATCCATATCCCCATGTTAGGCATCAAGACATCCATGAATGTTGCTATGGCCACCGGTATAGGGGTATATCACCTGCTGGAGGCAGGCGGTCAATTAAGGGCGTAGGCTTTATGGCTTAGATCAAGGCTTCTTCCTGTTCTACATGCTTGCTCACATAAATGTAAAATCCTACCAACCCCAGTCCGCCCATGATCAGGATCATAGAAAAATAGGCCACTACCCCCGGCAATCCTGTATTTTCCAGTAATTCGCCAAATAGGATCCCTATACCGGCCATAACAGCCAGAATACCGTATTTCAGCGCTTCAAATTTTTTGTATCCTTTTCCCTGAAAGATTGAAGCATCTTTTCCTGCTTCGATCAGGGCCATTCGCACCTTCAAGCGGGAATTGTAGAACATATACACCCACACGATCAGCCAGCCGAAAGTGCCGACTATAGCAAAAATGGGAATTAACAAATCTTCGTACATATCTTAAAAATTTAATCCTTGATTAGTGACTTTCTTAAAAAGTACCTTGAATATAATTTTATTTCGAAACCTATGACGAGCTTATTTTCAAAGTGGTTACAGCTTTTTTTATTAAATTTCATGAATTGTAACCTCTTAGCGAAAACAATCGTCCAAGCCGTATGTCGACAAACACAAGTGATGGACAGCTGATCGATGCAGTGATCCGGGGGGATCACGCTGCCTATCGCTCCCTGGTGGAGCGATATCAGAAATATGTATTTACCATCACTTATAATGTACTAAAAAACAGAGAGGAAGCGGAAGAAGCCGCACAAGACGTATTTATTAAGGTGTACCGGACGTTGGCTAGTTTTGAACGAAAATCCAAATTTAGTACTTGGTTGTACACCATTGCTTATCGAACTGCATTGGATTATCAGAAAAAAAAGAAATACAATACCCGCTCAATCGATTCGGAGGAATCTTACTTGCAAATTGAAGATACAAAAAGTAAAAATCCAGATCAAAGTATGCATCAGGAAGACCTCAAAGAAAAGCTCAAAGCCGCGATCCGGGAACTCAAACCCGGAGATGCTTCTGTGATCACACTTTTTTATCTTCATGAAAAATCTGTGCAGGAAGTAGCACAAATTATGGATTTAACCGTTTCTAATGTAAAGACCAAGCTGCACCGATTGCGGGAGGCTCTGAGAAGCCAGTTAGAACAACAACTAAAAACTGAAATTCAGGATTTGCTATGAAAAATTTTACAGAAGAACAGCTATGGAACTTTATCGATGGTTCCTGCACCGAGGAGGAAAGGCAGCAGATCGAACAAGCCCTGCCTGAAAACGAAGCGCTACGCCTGGCCCTGGCTGAGCGTATGGCACTACATCAGGCCTTGCAAAAAATAGAGGCCGAAGAGCCCTCCATGCGTTTCGCCACGAATATTATGGAAAGACTTCCGAACATTCGCTTTGCTTTACCTCAACTGGTTTCTCCAAAACTCCGAAGAGGGTTTTTATTAGCGATGACGTCGCTTTCTGCGGCTATTGTGGTCATGGTCCTGAACCTACCGGATACCTCTTCCGCATCCGGGACCGAATCCATGCCTTATGTCAATCGTTGGGTGGAGTGGACAACCAGCCTGGTGAATTCCCCAATTACCTTGATCATTGGGTGTATGGGCCTAAGCTTTTTATTGCTCACTTTTCTGGATGGGTATTTGAAAAAGCGGTTTGTGCTAAAGAAAACAGCTTAAATCTGCCCAAATCAACGTTTTCAGCCCATAAGGCCTGTACCGGGGCAGCAAAAAAATCCTCCCTCAAAACATTATTGCAACCAAACACCCCAACACAATCATTTATTCCACAAAATTGCAACAATAACCCACATTCTTGCAACAATAGTGAATACATCCCTAATTTTTTCACGGCATCTTTGTATTAACACTAAAACAAAGAGCCATGAATACCAAGCAAGCATCCGTTAGTCACTTCTGGACCAACATCACCAAATTCTTCTCCCACTTCAATGCATCCATTGATTATACCATCACCCAGCATGTAAAAGATCGGATCCTGGAAGAAAACCCCGAATTAGGACAGGAAGAAGTAGAACGCTTGACGGAAAAAGAGATACAGGAATATATTCCGGAGTACTTTATGTATATGCACTGGCCTTTGATGTAAGTAGATAAATAAAGGGCAACTTTGTTGCCCTTTATTTATCTATCAAAAATCAATCGCTCTCCCATCCTGGCCTCATTCAATTTTCCTTCATGCCAGGCCAAATGCCCACTTACAATCGTAGATTCCACCATTCCGGTAAACTCATGCCCTTCTAAAGGCGACCAGCCGCATTTGTATAAGATGTTATCCTTTGCCACCGTCCACTTTTTGTTTGGATCTACGATCAGTACATCCGCCCAATATCCTTCCCGCAGATAACCACGCTTGTCCACCAGAAAACAATCGGCGGGTGCATGACACATTTTCTCCACGACCCTTTCCATGCTTATCTTTCCTTCTTGTGCAAACTCCATCATGATATTCAGAGAGTGCTGAACCAGGGGCACCCCAGATGGAGCCTTGAAATAGGTCTGTTGCTTTTCCTCCCAGGTATGCGGAGCATGGTCCGTAGCGATGATGTCCAGACGATTGTCCAGCAAGGCAGGTAAGAGCGCCTGCTGGTGTTGGGGCCCTTTCACGGCCGGGTTACATTTAATACCGGAGCCATATTTGGCGTAATCATTGCTATTGAAATACAAATGATGCACACAAACCTCCGCCGTAATCCGCTTTTCCTTTAAGGGAATGTCGTTGCGAAACAGGTCTAACTCGTCGGCGGTCGTTAAATGAAGAATGTGCAAACGAGTATTATATTTTTTGGCCAACTTAACGGCCATGGATGACGATTTATAACAAGCTTCTACCGAACGAATAATGGGATGCTCTTCCATAGGGACCTCCTCACCGTATTTTTCTCTATACTTTTTCATATTTGCCCTTACCGTTTCCTCATCTTCGCAGTGGGTAGCGATTAGCATCGGAACTTTAGAAAAAAGCCCTTCCAGCGTTTTTTCATCATCTACCAGCATGTTACCGGTACTGGAGCCCATGAATACTTTAATGCCACACACATCCCGCTCATTAGTTTTGAGTACCTCCTCCAGGTTGTCGTTAGAAGCCCCCATAAAAAAGGAATAATTAGCCAGGGACACCTCCGCAGCCCGATCGTACTTTTGCTGCAACAATTCCTGAGTCAGGGCAGGCGGCTTGGTATTAGGCATTTCCATGTAGGAAGTAGTGCCGCCGGCCACAGCAGCCCGCGATTCGGTATAGAGCTCCGCTTTGTGGGTCAGGCCCGGTTCGCGGAAATGAACCTGATCGTCTATGATACCGGGGAGCACCCATTTGCCTTCGGCATTGATTTCCAGGGCATTTACAGGGGTATCTATTTGAGTAGCTATTTTTTCTATTTTCCCGTTACGGATCAGAATATCTCCACTAGTTTTTTCTCCTTCATTGATGATCGTTCCGTTTTTGATGATAAGGTCTTGCATAAGTAGTTGGTTGGTGCTTAATAAAAAATACAGGCCCCTAATTTAGTTTTTTTTGACGCAGATTCACGCAGTTTAGGCGGATTTTCGCAGCCCATATATTAAATTTGCCCCCACTAAAAACAAGAACACATGTATCCTTTTCCCAAAATAGGCATCCTTGGCGGCGGACAACTAGGCAAAATGATGGCCATCTCAGTAGCCGACTGGCACCTCTCTCTTTCTTTCCTGGATCAATCCAAAGATTTCCCGGCAGGTATCTTTACTCATTCTTTTACCGAAGGAAATTTCAAGGAGTATGACGACGTCTATAATTTTGGTAAAAACATGGATGTCTTAAGCATTGAGATTGAGCATGTTAATACCGAAGCACTAAGAGCACTGGAAAAAGAAGGGAAAATCATACATCCGGCACCCGACAAATTGGAGTTGATCAAAGACAAGGGACGGCAGAAACTTTTTTATCAGGATCACAACATCCCTACCTCCTCTTTTCAATTACGAGCATCCAAAAACGACATCCTTAAAGGCCTGGAAGACAACTCTATTGCTTACCCCTTTGTACAAAAGACCCGTACTGCCGGCTACGACGGCAAAGGAGTGGCCGTCATCAAGGGCATCAAAGATCTCGACAAACTCATGGACGCCCCTTCTGTCATTGAAGACTTGGTGAAGATCGAAAAAGAACTGGCCGTCATAGTGGCTCGTCGCCCATCCGGAGAGGTAAAAGCCTATCCGGTGGTCGAAATGGAGTTCAACCCGGTCGCTAACCTGGTAGAATTCTTGTTGTGCCCGGCCCAAATTGAGGAAGATACCGCAGCAGAAGCTACTCGATTAGCCATCGAGGTAGCCGAAAAAATGGATATTTGCGGCCTGCTGGCTGTTGAACAATTTCTGACAAAAGATGGGAAAATTCTAATCAATGAAGTAGCTCCCCGCCCACATAACAGCGGTCATCACACCATCGACTCTTGCTATACCTCTCAGTTTGAACAGCACATCCGGGCTATTCTGGATATGCCGCTGGGTTCTACCAAACTTAAGAGCAAAGGCATCATGATCAACCTATTGGGCGAGCCCGGCCATACCGGCCCGGCCTACTACGACGGCCTGGATGACTGCATGGCTATGGAAGGCGTATATGTACACATTTATGGCAAAGCAACCACCAAGCCTTATCGGAAAATGGGACATGTGACGGTGATTGGAGAGGATGTCAGGGAGATGAAACAGAAGGCTAAAATTGTAAGTGATACACTGAAGGTAATTACTCTTTAGCAGTGATGCTTTGCTCAGCCAGTACGCTGCGGATACTTTTTACGCCTGCGGCGTATGGATGCTTGACGTTCGTTTCCATTCAAAGAATAGGCATTCTTTCTTCATTTAAGCAAAACCAAACGTCAGCATCTCAGCATCGCGAGTCCGCCGAAGGCGGGCGAACCAGCATCCGCAGCATACTGGCTGAGCAAAGCATCACACACCATTAAGAACAGGAGATTATAAAAAACGAAAAGCTAATTGACTAATCCAAACTTACCAAAGCCGGCGGATAATCATCACCAATACGAATGTGATGCTGCTCCTGCTCCTGCGAACTGAGCCGATCGGGCTGATGGATTTTATCAACCGGTACATCTTCCAACTCTGGAATCCATCTTTTCACGTAGGAACCGTCCGGATCATATTTTTTAGCCTGAGAAAGTATATTAAATGCCCTATTTTCTCTTGGATCACTTCCGACGCCACCCGCCATATTCCAGTTGCCGTAATTACTCGCAGGATCGTAATCGATTAGGACCGATTCAAAATAATCCGCCCCCATCAGCCAGCTGACCTTCAGGTCATTTACGAGAAAGCTCGACACATTCTGGCGGCCTCTATTCGACATATAGCCCGTATACTTAAGCTCCCGCATATTCGCATCGATTAGCGGGACCCCGGTTTTGCCATCAATCCACTTTTGAAACAAATCATAATCCTCCTTCAAAGGAAGGGTTTCACTTCCTTTAATCCCTCCTTCTTCAAAAATAACATCTCCGTGTTTTTTAGCCATAAAACGAAGAAAGTCGCGCCACATCAGGCCGTAAAACAATTGGTAGGTCGATTTTTCTCCGCCCCTGGCAGCCTCATATTTTTTCAACTCCTCATAGATCATCTTGGGAGATAAACAGCCCTGGGCGAGCCAGGCAGAAAATTTGGTCGACTGGTGTTGCCCGCAAAGCTCATTTAGCGTTTTATGGTATTGCTGAATGGCATCGCTGCCCCACAAATAATGCTGGAGGTGTCTTAAGCCCTCCTCTTCTCCTCCCTTGAAGGCAATAGCTGCCCGGGGGTCGGGCTCAAAGGCCGGATGCCCAAAGTCAGACAAGCTCGGGATGTCACCGGAATCCAGAGCCACGGTTAATGAGGTAAATGGCTTGCCTGGTGCCGGAAGGGGCTTGCGAATATTCACATAACGTTCTACTTCTTTTCTAAATTGAGCGAAGGAGTCGGGTGTATGGGTGATGGGAAAAGGTAAATCAGCGGTATAGTACAACATTTTCCCTCTGGAAAAACGGAGTTCTTGTCCGATAGACCAAAGATTTTTCTCCAAGGTGTCTTGAACGGTGACTTTATCCCGGGTACGTTCACGGTTACAGAACACCCAGCTGCTTTTGACCTGATTGGCTAGTTGAAAGATGATCTCTTCCGGTTTGCCTACCCGAACGATCAAATCACTATTTAGTTTACGAAGAGACGCCCTTAATTCTTTAACACTTTCAATGATAAACTTAGTCCTGAATTTCCCCGTTTTCTTAAAGCCATACTTAGTGCGGCCTGTAAATCTTCGTTCATCAAAAACATAAACAGGGATCACTTCCTGAGCAGCGCTCAGCGCTTCCTGCAAAGCTTCATTATCGTGTAATCTTAGGTCATGTCTAAACCACATGATTGCTCTTCTCGCCACCATAGATAGATGTTCAATTTCTTTGAAAGGTAAACAATTGTTAGCAGATTATGTTGGCATTTTATTTAGAAAAATTAGCAGGTGTATGGGAGCTAGATGGCTTTTCGTCAAGCGGCCAAGCTGAACCGAACTTTTTTTCCATAATCTCCGTTTAGTTCATTGAAAGTAAAATACTAATAATGAACATTAAAGATTTGCATAAGGAATTGAAATTTAGAATGTCGAGAAGTTCCGGCAGCGGCGGACAACACGTCAATAAAGTCTCTACCCGGGTAGAGTTGCTGTTTGACGTCCCCAATTCTGAGGAGCTGAATGAGGACCAAAAAGAAAAGATCCTCCGGCTACTCGATAACCGGATCAACAAGGAAGGCATTTTGATGGTCGCCAGTGAGGCGAGTCGCTCGCAATTCAGAAACAAGAGCATGGCGATCCAAAAGTTTGAGGAGTTGGTGGGCAAAGCCCTCCGCCACCGAGAGGTCCAACGAAAGGCCGGAGCCTTTAAATCCAACAAGAAAAAGCGGCTAAAAGCTAAAAGAAAGCATGCTGAAAAGAAAGCCATGCGAAAAAAGGTTGTTCCCGGTAAGGAGAATAACCTTTTTTAATTTTACTTTGTCGAAAAAATAGATCCAATATGAGAATTAGTATTTTTCTATCACTTTTGTTGTTCGTTCCTTTTCTATTATCCGCCCAATCCGATAAAATGTATAAGGCCTTTGAACTCTACGACAGCAACGGCCAAAAAGCAACCGTTGCACAACTCCTGGAAAAAGCACAGGATGCAGACGTCTTCTTCTTCGGCGAATTGCACAACAACCCGATCGCTCACTGGATGCAACTGGAACTCACCCAGGCCCTGCATGAAGCCAAAGAAGGGAAAGTAGTACTGGGCGCCGAGATGTTCGAGACCGACAATCAGGTCCTGATCGATGAATATTTTGCCGACCTCATCCGCCAAAAAGATTTTGAGGGAGAATCCCGCCTGTGGAACAACTACAAAACCGATTACAAACCCTTACTCGAATTTGCCAAAGCCAACAATTTGGATTTTATCGCTACCAACATCCCCAGAAGATATGCCAACCTGGTTTACCGAAAAGGCTTCGAAGGACTGGAGGAATTAAGCGAAACCGGCAAATCCTTCATCGCTCCCCTACCCGTTCCATACGACCCGGAAGTACCGGCCTACAAGAACATGCTTGCCATGATGGGCGGCCACGGCGGCGAAGGAGCTGAAAATCTTGCCAAAGCTCAGGCGATCAAAGATGCAACCATGGCGCATTTTCTCCTGCAAAACCATAAGGAAGATCACCTTTTTATCCATTACAACGGCTCCTATCACTCTGATAATAAAGATGGTATCGGCTGGTATCTCCAGCAATACCAAAAGGGTCTCCAGATTGTCAACATCACCACCATCCAGGTGGATGACATGAACAAAATTCCGGAGGAAGAGTTAGGTAAGGCGGATTTTATTCTGGCGACGCCAAAAAATATGACCACGACTTATTAGGAGTGAGTTTTGGGTAAAAAACGATTTAAAATGGACTACATCGTTTACGCCTGTCTGCCTCAGGCACGAATGTCCGGTCATCAGACATATTGGATTTAAAATTAACCGCCTAATAGGACAGCAAGCTTTAGCTTGCATAAATTCGGCGATTAAAAACTGAACGTCAATCACTCTGATGGTCCTCCAGTTTCAAACAGCTAATAAAAAATGAAGAAATACCTTTATTCCATATTTCTATTAACCACCATAGGTCTAACCTACGTTTCCTGCGACGATAATCCCTACAAGCAAGGAAAAGCACTCTACACCAACGTATGCGCCAACTGCCATATGGAAGACGGTAGCGGTCTGGAGGGCGCCATCCCCCCCTTAGCCAATGCTGATTACGTGGAGGAAGATCCTTTGCGGATGGCCTGTATCATTCGTTATGGTCAAAACGAGACCATTGAAGTCAACGGCCGCACCTACGACCAGCCCATGGCCGGCAACCGGGAACTCACAGAATTCCAGATCACCAACATCATCAACTATATTAACCATGCCTGGGGCAATGATTATGGCGTGGTAAAATTGGAGGATGTGCGAGCCTTGTTAGAAAAATGCGAGGAGAAGAAATGATCCCTCAGGATCATTTCTTCTCCCACTCATACTCCTTCTCCAACGCATACTTCGCAAACCACTCCAACTCCACATTGATCTTAAACAAACGATGCTGCAGTTCCTGCCAGCCATGCGGCTCACGCGGGGCCACATACAAATGAGTCGGCACGCCATTCGTACGCATGGCCCGGTACATTTCAACCGACTGAGGTAAAGGCACCCGTGGATCGCTCTCTCCTACCACTACCAGTGTAGGCGTCGTAACCTTATGAATATCCTTTAATGGCGAGTTATCCCAGTACACATCGATCGGAGCATCTTTCTGCCAGGGGGTGCCGCCAAACCAGGGCGTCCGATAGGTCCGCACGTCACTCTGGGCGTACATGCCCATCCAGTTGACCGCCCCTGCACCCGAGGAAGCCGCCTTGAAGCGATCCGTGAAGGTCACGATCTTGTTGGTCATGTGCCCACCGGCGCTCCAGCCCATCTTAACCAGTCGGTCGGGATCGGCAATGCCTTCTTTGATCAGATGATCCACCCCGGCCATCACATCCAAATGCGACTGCCGGAAATATCCGCCGACCATATCCCGAAGGAAATCATCGCCATAGCCCGTGCTGCCACGGTAATTAGGCTGCAAAACAGCATAGCCCTGGCCGGTAAGTACGGCATTAAAACGGGTAAAGCTGCGCGACATGCCGTATTTGTCGGAAGAAGCCGGGCCGCCGTGGGTTTGAACAACCAGCGGCAGGCGCTGCCCCTGCTCATAGCCATACGGCAGATATAGAATGCCTTCCACCTCTACCCCATCCTCACCTTTCCAACTGATCACCTCCTGACTGGGAAGCTGATACTGTTCGTCGAGATAATCATAGTGGTGAGTAATTTGCCGTGGACTTCCATTATCTAAGTGGAAGAGATCACCGGGGCTTTTGGCATGGCCTACCGACATCAGATGCTTGCCCTGCTTAGGATAATACCGCCAATTGCCCAGCGAAGACTTTCCTTCGGTCAGTTGAGTCCATTTTTTAGAGGAGAGTTTATATTCGAATAGTTGAACAGAAGACCCGATATTGGCCGTAAAAAAGATGGATTGCCCATCGGCCGACCATTCCGCCCCGTTTACTTCTCCCGCAAATGATTTCATCGGCACCGTGGCCTGGCCACTGCCGTCTGATTTGATCAAAAACAACTTATCGTTGTAGTAAAAATCGAAATTTTCATTCGCAAAAGTGACAAAAGCCACCTGGCTACCGTCCGGCGACAGAATAGCTCCGCTTTCTCCAACTGCATTATCGGTCAACTTTACTCCTCCACTCCCATCGGCATTCATCACCCAAACCTCACTATCGGAATAATTGTCAAATAAGGGATTAGGGGCTCTATGCACAACCATTTTTTTCCCATCTCTGGATAAGTTATAATTGGCAATGGAAAAATCTCCTTCTGTCAGGCGCTCTTCCTTACCGCCGGCTACTTCCATTCGCCACAGATGCCGTTGCGTATAATTTTCATCGTAGGCATAAACATCATTCTTTTTTTTCAGGGCCGCTTCCTTCTCACTGCTTAGGGTATCACTGGCCAGAAAATAGATGTACTGACCATCGGGCGACCATTCGTAGGAGGACACGCCCGTCTTATGATCACTCAGTTGGCGGCCTTCGCCTCCATCCGCTCGCATGAGGAAGATTTGGTTACCCTTGCTGTCTCCTCTCTGAGCCAAAAAGCTAATGTGTGTTCCATCGGGCGACCAGGCAGGGCTGCTTTCCCCTTTTTCTCCGTAAGTAATCTGACGAGGGTCCTCTCCATTTAGATTGACCCGCCAGAGGTGAGGTACCTGTCGGTTCGCTTCCCAGTCACTTTCAGAAAAAAGATACACCAATTCGGTCCCATCCGGTGCCAAGGCAGGACTGGATACTCCGGGAATATTCAAAAAGTCGATGATGGACATGACTTTTTTGGCATCCTGAGCGGATAGGGTGTTTGCTGGGAAAACGGTGATCGATAGCAATAAGAAGTATAGACGTTTCATTTTGAAAATTTTTAATATTTGGATTCTATGGGTTAAAAGTTGAAACAGTTTTCATATAGCGATGCTTTGCCAGGCTAGTACCCTGCGGATGCTTATTACGCCTTCGACGTAGGATGCCGGACGTTCGTTTCCACTCAAAGAATAAAAATGAACCCTATATTAAAGCAAAATAAAACGTCAGCATCACAGCATCGTGGTCCTACTCAGGAGGGCAAACCAGCATCTGCAATGTAATGGCCGAGCAAAGCATCACTACTTGATAAGTTTTAAATCAATTCAAGACTTATCTAGTCAAATTTCTATTACTCCGAATCAATCAATTAAGCTCATGCCACTATTCTTCAGCACATTCTTCAACTCCTTCAAGGATGTATTCTTAAACGCTTCGAAATCTTTTTCGAGCCCCGCTACCGCTTTTTCCGCCAACCCAATGGCCACCTTTCTGTTCTGGCTGGGCGGCACCTGTATACCGGGGATCAACCTGCCAGCGGCACCAACCAAGGAGGTAACCGCCATGGGGTCTCTGTAAATCCCCTGCACTTCTTTGCCGAAGATCTTTTCTTTGAAGCCTTTTAGCTCCTTTTTCACCGACTTAGCGGTCTTTTCCAGCTTATCACTGCTGTTACCCGTTAACTTCATTTTTTCATCAATAAACTTAAGCGATACTTCAGTAGCACGGACTTCATCCATAACAGCAGTAACCCGCTCCGTGGCCTTGTACAAACGAGCGATGAGCTCGTCGGTTCCCTTCATCTGCTCTTTTGTGACCTTGAGTAAAGGATCGGGATGTACGACTACTTTCCCGGAAGACTTTTGGTCTTTGTAGGATACCTCAACGGTATAGGTGCCGGGAACCACTTCATAGCCTCCTCTTGGAGCACGTACGTTTGAAGTTAGGACCTGATTGGCAGATCGAACCGCATCCCGGTCCAGTTCCCAATTGAGGCGATTCACGCCTCCTTTAGGTTGCTTGTATAAATGCCTGACAGCCTTACCGCTAGCATCTTTTATCGTAATCTTTACTTGTTGGTCCAGCGGTAAGCCGGCCATACCGCTTTTATCAACATCTTTGAGGTAGTAAGTAATTAAGGCGCCATAATCCCGGTTTTCTCCATTGTATAATGCTTCGCCCACTTTCCCATGTCGGTAGCCTATGGATTCGCCGATGGCAAACATGTAGGCATCCGCCATAGGGAAAAGATGCACATTTTTCTCCTTCATTCTTTCTATCCGGGTTTTTGCCATTTCACGCAGTGGACGGATATCATCCAATATCCAAAAACTACGTCCAAAAGTACCGATGACCAGATCGTGATCGCGAGGATGGATGACCAAGTCTCTGGTCGGCATGGTCGGATAGCCTACGGTCCAGCGGTTCCAGTTTTCGCCGGCATCGAAGCTGACGTATAGGCCGAATTCGGTGCCACAGAAATATAAGTTTTCCTCCACCGGGTCTTGTTCAAAGCAATAGGCAAAAGCTCGTGTGTCTCCTTTTTCCAAAATACGCTCCCAGGATTTTCCATAATTCCGCGTCCGCCAAATGTAAGGCTCCCAATTGTTGCGCTGGTGATCGTCTACCGTCACGAAGGCTTCTCCTTTGCGGTGCTTGGATGGTTGCACTTGTGCTACCCAACCCCCTTCGGGAAAACCAGGGATGTTCTTCGTAACATTGGTCCAGTTTTTACCTCCGTCTTTGGTTACTTGAACGTGTCCGTCATCCGTACCGACCCAGATTACGCCTTCTTCCATTGGACACGGTGCAATGCTGATGATAGTGGTATGGTTTTCGGCACCTGTTGCATCATATGTCAGGCCACCAGACTCCAGGAATTCCTGTTTTTTCGGGTCGTTCGTAGTAAGATCCGGGGAAATAATCTCCCAGCTTTGTCCGTAATCGGAGCTTTTATGAACGTATTGGCTACCGTAATACACGGTTTTTTCATCATGTGGATCGATTCCGATACCGGCATTCCAGTTGAAACGAAGGTATTCGCCTTCCGGATGAGTCGGCTTGATGATCTGCAGCTGTCCGCTAGGGCGATGGTAGCGATATAATCCGCCGGCTTGCCCCATACTGTAGCCATAGTCGGCATCTTTCGGATCAGGGACCACATCAAAACCATCGCCTACGCTGACCCGCTGCCAGTAGAAGTTGCGAATACCGCCTTTGAAACTCACCTGGCTGGGACCGATCCAGGAACCATTGTCTTGTGTGCCGCCATATACGTTGTAAGGCATTTCATTATCCACTCTTAGGTGGTAAAACTGAGCCAGCGGCAAGTTATCGGCAAACCACCAATTTTTGCCGCGATCATGAGAAATATTGAGCCCTCCGTCATGTCCCACCATGATAAATTCGGGGTCATCAGGATGGATCCAGTAAGCATGATGATCAGTATGAATACGGCTACCGGCAGCAAAGACCTGCCAGCTCCGACCGCCATCTTCCGTGCTGGTCACTTCACTGGCGATGCTATACACCCGATTTTCGTTCTTGGTATCCACATAAATATCCGCATAATAGAACGGACGGCCTCCGATGTTGCCATCCCCGGAGCGCGAGCGCCTTTCCCAGCTGTATCCTCCATCAGTTGAACGAAACACGGCATTATCGGAAGATTCTACATAGGCATAGATCCAATCTTTTTTACTGGGCGCGAAGGCCAGTCCGATGCGGCCTAGTTCTTCATCGGGCAATCCTTCTGAGACTTTTTCCCAGCTGTCGCCGCCGTCATTGGAGATATAGATAGCAGAGCCTTTACCACCCGATTTGTAGTACCAGGGCCAGCGGCGATGCTCATACATAGCAGCTACGATCTTATTGGGGTTGAAAGGATCCATTCGCATATCCGCAATACCGGTGATATCATTGACGTACAGGACCTTCTTCCAGCTTTTGCCGCCATCGGTGGATTTGTATACCCCTCTGTCCTCGCTTTCGGCCCAGGTAGAGCCTGCCACGCCGGCCAGTACAATGTCCGGATTATCGGGATGGACGATTACGCGATGGATTTGGCGGGTATTTTCCAGGCCCAGGTGTTTCCAACTCCGCCCGCCGTCGATGGATTTGAACATACCCCAGCCGCTGTTGTGGCTGTTACGAGGATTGCCTTCCCCAGTACCTACATAGATGATGTTTGGATTTTTTTGAAAAATCGTAATATCTCCGATGGAAGCAGCCGGCTGATCGTCAAAGATGGGGGTCCAGGTATGACCGGCATTTTCAGATTTCCAGACTCCGCCCGCAGCAGTTCCGATGTAAATATTGTCGACATCTTCCAGAACGACCTCTATATCCGTTACCCGTCCGCTCATACCGGCGGGGCCGATGTTGCGGGGCTTCATGCCGTGGAAAATACTCAT
The DNA here is from genome assembly GCA_030430845.1 of Bacteroidia bacterium. GTDB lineage: Bacteria > Bacteroidota > Bacteroidia > Chitinophagales > Saprospiraceae > JANQPA01. The sequence goes on from JAUIKE010000148.1 coordinate 16,179, forward strand.
GTCTAATTGTTGTGCCGTTAGGGATGTAACGGCCAAAAGAAATAAGATGAAAAATAAGTAACGTTGCATATCCTCTCAGTTTTTTACTAAAATATTGAAAGCTGTTTTTGGAGGCCGCCCCGGTACGGGCCTAAGGGCACAAATCTTTGCGGCCTGACTTAAACGAATCCTCTTCAAGATAAGAGAGCCTCATTAATTTTCCTTATTTTTCACAAAAAACCATACCAAGGCAAAATAAATGACTACCTACGCTTACCAGATCCAGGCTTTCCAAGTTGACTTCCAGCGAGAAGCTACTATGACAACGATCGGAAACTACTTACTACAAACTGCCGGGCAGGATGCCGACCGCCGTGGTTTCGGACTGGATTTCATGCTGCCCAATAACCGAGCCTGGGTGCTGGCTCGATTCAGCATACAAATGCAACAATATCCCGGACCACAGGATACCATTAAAATCCAAACCTGGATACATGATATCGGTGCCTTACTGACTACTCGTAAATTTAATATCCTCAATGCCACAGAGCAAAAGATCGGCGAAGCCAGCTCTTCCTGGGTCGCCATGGACCTGAAAAGCCGCCGGCCGCTTCGCTTAAACAGCTTTCTAAAACCCGAATTCATTCAGGATGATCCGGGGCATCAACTCCCCCCTCCTCCCAAGCTATCCGCAGAAGAAAAATATTATTCCTCCAAAAACTTTAAGGTGGTTTACAGCGATCTGGACCTTAATCGCCACGTTTACAGTATCCGATATATTCAGTGGATACTGGATTCCATTCCTTTAAAGGATTTTACCGCCAAAAAGATCCGGCAATTGGATATCAATTACTTATCGGAGGCTTTTTATGATGATGAGATCAAGGTCTTGTCGGAACATGCCTCTGATAGAGAAAGCCATTTTTTAATCCAAAACGGGCTCAATAAAAAAGACATCGTCCTGGCACAAATACTTTGGGACACCGGCCTGTAAAACATTGAAAAAAATCATCTTTAATAGTGACGATTGACAGTTAATTTTTGATGATAATGCCATTCCTTGGACTAGAGATTTATTTAACTTAAAGTCCGGAGATATGAAAAATCATCTGCACATGATCATCGGCCGGGGTCTTTTGCTTTTTTCGGCCATTTTCTTATTGTGGAACTGTCAAACCACCAACGACCCCTCCTCCAATAGCAATGTCTTTCCTGTTAATCAGGAGATCACCTCTGAAGAAGGAGAACTCATTTTAGTAGGTCAGCTCAATCGGGAAGCCTGGCAAATGGAGACCTATAAAGCCTGGTTTGATGAAGAGTATGAAAACTATGTGGTCAATGAAGAAATTCTCTCCCAACTCAACCTTAAGGGAGTAAGCTTCAAAGTCTTTTTGGGAACCTGGTGTTCCGATAGTCAACGTGAGGTTCCTCGATTTCTGAAAATAACGGATCAAATGGGTGTGAAAGCCAAACAATTGCAGATCATAGCGCTGGACAATCATACGGATCGATATAAACAAAGCCCGCAGCACGAGGAAGAAGGATGGAATATTGAATACGTGCCTACCATTATTGTTTTAAAAGATGGCCGAGAAGTCGGGCGGATCGTGGAGATGCCCGAGCTGAGTTTGGAAGAGGATTTAGTGCGGATTTTAGAGCAAGGGGAAAAGATTATTTTGTAAATAATCACCAATAAAAAGCGGCCCTCAAACTCGGCAGGATCGGCAATTGCTGGACCTTCTGGCTGGTCACGCGATCGACGTAGAACACATTGGGACGATTGTAGGCATTCGTCACACTAGCCGTGATTTCGAGCCGGCTGTCCTTGGAAAAGAAGAACTGCCTTTTCAAAGAGACGTCCAGTCGGTGGTAATAAGGCAAGCGCCCTCCATTGCGCAACAAAGACAACAACACCCCCAGGTTTCCATTTTCGGTCAGGACATCCGTTTGGCCAAGGTCGCTAAAATCGATGTCCTGGTAGAAGCCCTGTGTTTGGGTGAACGGAAAACCGGAGCCCAGGTTCCAGCGGCCGGATAACTCCCACTCTCCTTTTTCACCAAAAGTATAGCCCCCCAACCAGTTGAGGTTATGCCTGCGATCAAAAACGGGGGGATATTCCTGTTCGCCGTCAAAACGGTTGGCGTAGGCCAGGGAATAGGCCAGATAGGTGTAAAAGCCCGATGGATTGGAATAATTCACAGAAAGATCCACGCCATAAGCATCTCCTGTTTCGATGACAAAATCGGGATCGGTAGCGGCCAGTTTATTGCGGTTAATTTGAATGAGTTGGGTAAAATCTTTGTAATAGCCTTCCAGGTTAATCTGGATGGCATCCGACAGATCGACCTCCAGACCTCCAATCAAATGCCAGGCTTTTTGCAGACGGTTGTTAGCTGCATCTCTTGTGCCGGGTTGATAGATCGTTTCTTCCGGGCCTGACAAAAAGCCCACGAACAAATTCACCACATCCTGATCGTTAAAGGTGCTGATGAGGTTTTGAGAATATAAACCACCGGCCATTTTCAGTCGTATATCGCTGGTGATCTTATACTTTAATGCAAGCCTCGGTTCTATGGAAGCGGCAGCCTGAGAAGCATAATATTGCAAGCGAATACCTGGTTCCAGGATCAGGCGGTCAAAATTTTGGCTGTAGGCTACAAAGCCGTTAATCTCGGAAGTAAAATCTCTTTGTTCAAAAACATTGCCAGCCGCATTGATGAAGTCAAAATCCGTATTGAAGCCGTTGAACTCAAAACCGTAGTCCAACTGCTTATTTTTTCCGTAATTGGTAAAACGCATCATGGCATTATAAGTAGCAATGCCGCTACTTCTGGGGCCACTACCTCTTTCCTCCAGTTCGATCAGATAATCTGAATACGAAAGGGTACCGTTGATAACCGTACTTGATTGAGCCGGGATGAGGGTAAAGCTCATCCCGCCACCGCCGTTGTTCCATTCGAGTTCGGCCAGGCCCGGCACCTCGAATCGATCGCCGAAGGAAAACCCAAAGAGGTTAAACTTGCTGCCGTTGGTGCCCACAAAAGATAATTTCCCGTAGAGATCGCCATAAGAATAAGGCAGGCCTAAATCCTCTTGGAGGTCCGACAGGCTGGTGTCCTGGGCCGCAAAGGCATAAAAACTGGTATCCACCGCATAATCGTACAGCACTTTTGAGGTTTGATCCAGGTAACCCAATTTTCCCGTTAATAAAAGAGACAGACTCCCCTGGTCACGAGAGAATTGTTTCAGAGGACCTTCTATCAATATTTTGCTCTGAAAAGGGCTCGCTGAAGCCATTCCACTCCACTTTTTCCGGTTGCCTTCCCGTGTTTTGATGTCGACCACGGCAGAGATCCGGCCTCCATGCTGGGCTCCGAAGCCTCCGGTAAAGACATCGACGCTGCTTAAAGCTTCCGTTTCGAATACGGAGAACAAGCCGATGGAATGGAAAGGATTATACAGAGGCATTCCATCCAGTAGAATTTTGTTTTGCACGGCGCTGCCGCCGCGGATGTAGAGCTGCCCGCCTTGCTCCCCTGTACTCACAACGCCCGGCAATACCGGCAGGTATTGTGCGATATCAGCCTCCCCGCCAACCGAAGGTAAGGCCGTAATTTGACTGGGCGTAATGCTTACGGTCGATATACTCGTAGTGTTCTCTCTTCGCTCTTTGAGCCCCGAAATATTTACTGTTTTAAGAACTAGCACGGTAGGTTGTAAAAAAACCTGCTGATAATTGATCTGCTGAGCAGCCACATCGACTTTTACACTAGCCGTGTCATAACCGATGTAAGTCACTATAAGCGTATACTGCCCGGCGGGGATATCCGAGATAGAGAAAAAGCCATTAGCATCCGTATCGGTGACAAGGCCTGTTTCTTCGAGCTGAATGGTACAAAAAGGAATAGCTTCCCCACTTTCTTCATCATACACATTTCCCCTCAGCAAAGTAGTCTGAGAAAAAAGAGGGAAAGAATACAGTAGTATTGCAAAGCAAATAATCAGCCGCATAAAAATCGTCATTCGGTTGGTCAAATTAATTTCCGGCCAGCCAAAGTAAGCTTTTTTTTGACGTCGCTATCCGCAGAGATTACAGATTTTTGCAGTTATAAGACTTATTTTCTTATACTTCTAATTCTCCGGCTCCCTCTCTAATCAGTTCCAGGACTTCTTCGGTGCAATCCACTACAGTAGAAGGTTGGTTCCCTCCCGGGCCTGAATCGATCACTATATCCACCAATTTTTTAAAATCCTCATAAATATCGACGGGGTCTGTAAAGTATTGCAAGATCTCGTCATCTGACTTTAAGGATGTGGTTAGTAAGGGCCGGCCGAGCTCTTCGACGATCTGTAAGGGCACATTGTGATCGGGAATGCGTACTCCGATGGTACGTTTTTTGTTTTTTAGCAGCTTAGGAACCGCATTGTTCGCTTTAAGGATAAAGGTGAATGGCCCCGGCAAATTCCGCTTCATGATTCTGAAAGTTGTATTATCGATGGGAGCAGAATATTCGGAAATCTGACTGATGTCCTTGCAAATAAAGGAAAGCATAGCTTTTGAGGGTTTGAGTCCTCTTATTCTACAGACTTTCTCCACGGCTTTATGATTAAAAATATCGCATCCGATTCCGTAAACGGTGTCGGTTGGGTAAATAATGATGCCGCCATCTTCCAGGGATTCGACAACTTGTCTGATCTTGCGGCCTTCCGGATTGTCTGGATTTATTTTTAGTAGCATAGGACTTCTTTTCAAGGTAATGTATGAAATAGTTAAAAAAACATGAGACATCCCGAATTTTCGGGACAATTTACAAGTCGTTTATTTTCAATCATTTAGACTTTGTTGTTCGTTGTCCGTTGCTCGCGATTAAACGGACAACGAATTGAAAATCAAAGTTTAGTTGAATAGTCGTTTTTTCTACATCCTCTTTTAAAAAAAAGGGGATGACTCATGTTTTTCAGGCAAGTCTATTTATTCATCATCAAACAAATCGTCATCCAGCATATCAGCTAACAGATCCCTGAAAGAAAAACTAGCCTCCAGGATATCTTTATTGATGACGTTGAATTCGGACAAGCCATGTAAGGCCAGTTCCATGTAAGTATACACTTCATCTCCTTTCAGCTCGGGCAATTGTTTGGTCACGAGTTTTTTCAGGCCGGCCACCTGATCAAGGGCAGCTCTGAACTCTTTGTCACTGGAATCATTGAGCAGGTCAAGAGTATTACCTCCTGAGAACCAGGCCCGGATTGTTCCGTATGGGTCCCTTTCCTGACCGCGTTTGAGCTTATCCGGATTAGGGAAATGATCGAGAAAAAGTTTTTTGATGGATCTGCTCATCAGGGCGATGGCGACATTATACGGGCCTTCCTGTTCACCCTCATACACCAACTCCACTTTCCCGGTAATGGCGGGGATGACGCCCCAAAAGTCGATAATGCGTGCTACGGCCTTTTTCTCATTATTAATCAACATACGACGCTCGGCTGTACTCACCAGATTTTCTTTACCGGAAATACTTAAGCGTGCAGAGACTCCACTTTTCTCATCGATGTACTCGCTGTCACGCGCTTCAAAAGCGATTTGCTCCAACAAAATACTCATCAGATCGGGTACCCTTACATTTTGGGTTTGATCTTCTGTCAGATCTGCTTCCTGATCCGTGATTTGCCGCGCGATGTCAATGTTCTTAGGATAATGGGTCAGGATCTGGCTTTCAATACGGTCCTTCAAAGGCGTAATGATGCTGCCCCGGTTGGTATAGTCTTCCGGGTTGGCAGTGAAAACAAACTGAATGTCCAAGGGCAAACGCAATTTGAAACCCCGGATCTGTATATCCCCTTCCTGCAAGATGTTAAACAAAGAAACCTGTATGCGAGCCTGCAGGTCCGGCAATTCATTGATCACAAAAATGCCCCGGTGGGCACGAGGTACCAAACCAAAATGGATCACCCGTTCATCAGAGTAAGGCAGTTTTAAAGTAGCCGCTTTGATTGGATCTACATCTCCGATCAGGTCAGCCACGCTTACGTCCGGAGTCGCCAGTTTTTCCACATATCGCTCATCGCGATGCACCCACTCGATGGGCGTATCATCTCCTTTTTCTGCGATCAGGTCCCGGGCTTGCCTGGTAATGGGGTTCAAGGGATCATCGTGTAGCTCACTTCCTGCCACTATGGGCATATATTCATCCATTAGGTGAACAAGCAGGCGCGCAATGCGTGTCTTAGCCTGCCCTCTTAGACCGAGTAAGAGTATGTTGTGCCTGGAAAGGATGGCTCTTTCTATATCCGGCAAAACAGTATCTTCAAATCCAATGACCCCTTCAAAAACCGTTTCCTTTTTTTGAAGCTTTTTGACCAGGTTTTCACGTAGCTCTTCTTTAATGGATCTTGATCGATATCCACTCTTTTTCAACTCACCAAGTGTTTTAATGTCGTTCATCGGTGTACTTTTCAATATTTTGTTAAAAGGTCAGCTTAAACAGTTTCCATTGTGTGAAACGCATTTAATTTGCAATAGTTTTTTGAGAAAGCAAAAATGCAGGCTTCCCGCTAAAGTTTTCAACGAATCCGTAGATGGAATGCCCCATAAGGTAGAAAGTACTTTTTTTTTAATTAAAAGCTCTTTATTTTTCCTAACTCAAATAAAATCCATTCACATGCTAGATAAAATTCAAAAGGCTTTGCACGATGTAACCGAATCCATCAAAACACAGGCTAGCAGCATCGGTGATTCGGCCAAAGAAAAAACCTATCGCCTGATCGAAGAATGGCTCAAAATCTTTCCTAAACTGGAAATATACGGCTTACAAATTACTAGTTTTTCGCTGGGCGTCGCCCTAAGCCCTTCCCTGGAAGTAGAGCTAAAAGGGGATCATGAAAAATTCCCCATAGAACGAATTGATGAAATACTTCAGGAAAATAAAGGAAGTGCAGCCATGTTTTCGGTGTTTAACACCATCAAAATGACCTATAACCTGCATCGCCAAACCTACGCTAACCTGGAAGAACCCCTGATCGTAAAAATTAAAATCCGCTTATCACCGGAAATAAAAGTCTATATCGGCAAGCCGATCATTGAATAACTCTAAAAAGACACGGGGTTGTGTAAAAAGTCCTTCGGCCTTTTTCCCCAACCAATAATATTCTTTTAGGAGGTTGTTTTAAGAAAAAAACTTCGTTTTTTTCTTAAAACAACCTCCTAAACAAAATTTTCGGGGGTGGGT
>JAUIKE010000149.1 GCA_030430845.1 Bacteroidia bacterium
GCCTGAGAGATCATGTTAACCTCTTTCATTTTTAGGCTGGCCCGGTGTATCCAGCCCGTCGTTTTGCCGAGCCCCTTGCCATGTTTGCCGGTTGATCTTTTCAGTAGATAGATTTCGCGTGCAGAAGGAGCCGGTTCGGGCATTTTGATAGCGCCGCCGCGGGCGTAGTTCATGTCGACACCCCATTCCTTCATGAAGGCCTCAACATTCAGGCTGGGGGCAGTCTCTTCGGGATCATGAGCCAAAAACTCTGCAACATCAAAACCAATTCCTCCGGCTCCGATGATAGCGACGGATTTGCCGACGGGCTTCTTATGATACAGGACGTCGACATAAGTCAATACCTTAGGGTGATCTTCTCCTTCAAAGCCTGATCTTCGAGGCGTGACTCCGGTGGCGAGAATGACTTCGTCAAAATCCTGACTGATCAAATCCTCAGCTGATACTTTTTTATTTAAAAAAAGATGGACGCCGGTCAATTCAATTTGTTTCTTAAAATAGCGGAGCGTTTCATAAAACTCTTCCTTGCCTGGGATTCTTTTTGCCATGTTGAACTGTCCGCCGATCTCCGGAGCTGCCTCGAAAAGGTGCACTTCATGACCTCTTTCGGCTGCGATTGTAGAGACGGACAGACCGGCTGGGCCTGCGCCAACCACCGCTATTTTCTTCTTACTTTCGACCGGCAGATAATTGAGCTCTGTTTCATGACAAGCTCTTGGGTTGACCAGGCAAGAACATATTTTTATCTGAAAGGTATGGTCCAGGCAAGCCTGATTACAGCCGATACAGGTGTTGATCTCATCTACCCGATCTTCCATGGTTTTTAACACCAAATCCGCATCAGCCAGGAAGGGGCGGGCCATGGAGACCATGTCGGCATGGCCGTCAGCCAAAATTTCTTCTGCGATGCCGGGCATATTGATTCGGTTGACGGTCACCAAGGGGATATTAACCTCTCCCATCAGTTTCTGCGTCACCCAGCTGAAACCTCCTCTGGGTACCATAGTAGCGATGGTCGGTATTCGAGCTTCGTGCCAGCCAATGCCTGTATTAATAATCGTTGCTCCGGCCGCTTCGATGGCTTTGGCCAGTTGAACGACCTCTTGCCAGGTACTACCGCCCTCGACTAAGTCGAGCATCGACAAGCGGTAGATGATGATAAAATTGGGCCCGACTCGTTCGCGGGTACGGCGGATGATTTCGATGGGGAATTTAATTCGATTTTCATAAGCTCCTCCCCATTCGTCGGTCCGCTGATTGGTTCGTTGGGCGACGAATTGGTTGATGAGATATCCTTCTGATCCCATCACCTCCACCCCATCGTATCCGGCTTCCTGGGCAAGGGCTGCACAGTTCACATAGTCCTGGATGGTCCGCTCGATGTCTTCTTCTGCCAATTCACGAGGCGTGAACATATTGATCGGGGCTTTTAAAGGAGAAGGTCCTACCAGGTTTTTATGATAAGCATATCTACCGGTATGCAGGATTTGCATACAAATTTTTCCGTCTTCCTTATGAACGGCCTCTGTAATGAAGCGATGCTCAGCTACTTCCTTTTGGTTGGTTAGCATGGCAGAACCCGGCCCGACACATCCTTCTTCGTTCGGTGAAATACCACCGGTAACGATTAGTCCTACCTGTCCGCGGGCTCTTTCAGCATAAAATACGGCAGCTCTTTCAAAACCATTTTCAGCTTCTTCGAGCATGGTATGCATGGAGCCCATCAGGACTCTGTTTTTTAGGCTTGTAAAACCGAGATCGAGTGGGGCGAGTAAGTTGGGATATTTTTTTTGCATAAAAACTTTTTCTTTAGAGTTAAAATGGAGCGGTGAAAGCCGCTCCATTTTGCTCTTATCTTATGTATACATTTCTTCAATTTCCTGTTCGTACTTTCTCCGGATGACTCTACGCTTTAGCTTCATAGTCGGCGTGAGTTCCGCTTCGGAGCCGTCTTCGTGAATGGGCAGCCATTCTTTGTGGACCAAGGTAAACTTTTTTATTTGTTCAATATGGCTGAACTCGGGATTCACTTTTTCCACAATTCTCTGGAAACGCTCAACGACCTGTGGATTTTTAATCGCTTCTTCAAGGCCATTCCACGGTATGTTATGCCGTTCGCACCAATGTTGCAGAACTTCTTCATTAGGTAAAATGAGGGCGGAGACAAATTTTCGTTTTTCACCTACCACCATGATTTGTTCAACTAAAAACTCTTCTTTGAATCGGTTTTCTATAGGAGCGGGAGCTACATATTTTCCTCCGGAGGTTTTTAGTAATTCTTTTTTACGGTCGGTGATCTTCAGCATTAGGCGGCCATCGGGGCCAGGGTCCATGCGGCCGATATCGCCGGTTTTAAACCAGGTTTTGCCATCTATTTCCTTAAAAACAGAGGTGGTAGCCTCTGGTTTGTTGTAATACCCCATCATAATATTGGGGCCTCTGGCCAGGATCTCTCCTTCTCCTTCAGCATAAACCCCTTCGCTGGGATCAACCATTAGCTCGACGTCGGGGAGTGTTGGTCCGATGTAACCCAGCTTGGCTCCTCCTTTGTCTAATAATCCGATGGCAAGGCCTGGGGAAGTTTCCGTCAGGCCGTACCCTTCCCGGATGGGAATGCCGGCAGCGCAGAAGACCTTGGCGATGTTGGCCGGTAGCGGGGCGGCGCCGGAAATAATGGCAATGATATTGCCGCCCAGAGCAGCTCGCCATTTGCTGAAAATGAGGGAGTCGGCGATCTTTCTTTTTATTTTGGCCAGCCCTTTGAATTCTTTGTCGATCTCAAAATCTTTGGTGAGGCTCAGAGCCCAGAAAAACAACATTCTTTTTGCTCCCGACAAGCTATCGCCGGTAGCATATATTTTTTCATATACTTTTTCTAAAAGCCTGGGTACGGTTGTAAATAAATGAGGTTTCACATATCGAATGTCCCCTTCTTCTCCGCCCAGATTATCCGTGCCGGTATAGTAAACATTCAGGCCGTAATAGGTTTGAAAATAAGTAGCCGCCCGTTCAAAAATATGGCAGATGGGCAGGAAACTCAGCGCCCGCTGCCCCGGCTCAAGAGGCAATGATTGACTGGCAGCCATGGCGTTGGTAGAAATGTTCTGATGGGTGAGCATAACTCCTTTGGGCTCCCCCGTGGTACCGGATGTATAGATAAGTGTAGCCAGATCTTCGGGTTGGATGGTCTCTTTAATCTGATCGACTTCTTCCTGTCCCTCATCAGAGAAAATTTCTTCCCAAAACGGCCGTCCGTCTACTCGGTCAAAAGTGAAAACCTTTTTAAGGGAGGAAACGGACTGCTGAGCCAGTTTGACCTTATCCCATAAATCACCTGCTCCGACAAATGCATAGGAAATCTCAGAGTCGTTAAAGATATATTCGTATTCCTTCGAGCTGATGGTTGGATATACCGGCACATTGACTGCCCCGATCTGTTGAATTCCGATATCGAGGAAAACCCATTCGGGGCGGTTTTTGTATACGACCACTCCAATTTTGTCGCCTTTTTTAATTCCCATTTTCAGAAGTCCTCTACTTACACTATTAGCTATTCGAATGGTGTCATCTGTGCTGAAGGAAATCCATTGATCTGTGGGTTTATAATTAAAAGCTTTATCCTGAGGATGGTGTTTTTTTTGATAATAGATGAAATCAAACAATCGCTTGGGTTGATCCATTTGTTAGGGTATTGCGTGAGTTAGGAAATCAGTTCTTTCTGTTCTAGAATGGTCAGTACCTCTTCATTCATGAGGGTATCTGCTAATCCTTTTGTCTTGGGTACTTCGTACTTAAAGAAAAACTTCATGGTGTGGATATTGCTTTCGTAAAAGCTTTCTCCATAGGTGGTTTTTCCTGTGACGAGCGCCTGTTTGGCCTGGACAGCCATTTTGAGCCATTGCCAGGCAACAATGATGGTTCCGAAGAAGTCCATAAATATAGTGGCATCGGATAAAAAGCGTTCATAATTACCTTTCATAGCGAAAGGAAGCAGGAAGTTGAGTACTTTTTGACTCAGCTGTAGTTGCTCGCCTAGTATCGAAGCATAGGGCTTGAGTTCGTCATGCGTCAGGGCCTGTCCGATGGTTTGCTGAATTTCTTCGGCCAACAATTTAAGAGCTGCACCATTGTTCATCGTAATTTTTCTGCCTAACAAATCAAGTGACTGAATCCCGGTGGTGCCTTCATAAATCGCAAAGATGCGAATATCCCGGTAGTATTGCTGCAGGACAAAATCAGAACAAAAACCATAGCCCCCGAGTATTTGCACGCCATTGTCGATGGCTTCCCGGCCTTTTTCAGAAGGATAGGTCTTGGCTAGGGGAGTTAGTATTTCCAGCAGCAAGTGATATTTTTCTTTTTCAGCTCCTTCCGCTACGTGCTCCAGATCGTGATATCTGGCGGTTTCCAGTACCAAACTTAAAGAGCCCTCATAAATGGCTTTTTGTAGTAACAGCATTCGGCGTACATCCGGGTGTTGAATGATCAGCACCTGATCGGAAGACAAGTCTTTTTTGCCGTCCTTGGTGAGCTTGCGTCCTTGGGGCCGCTCCTGGGCATATTGAAGAGAGGCTTGATAGGCTGCGGCTGCGATGGCTACTGCTCCGCGTCCTACGGCAATACGGGCTCCGTTCATCATCTGAAACATGTATTTTAAACCGTAGTTGGGCTGCCCCACCAACCAGGCCTGGCAATCATCTTTTTCTCCAAACACCAGGTGAGTAGTGCAATAGCCCCTTTGTCCCATTTTTTGGAAATCACCTGCTGTAATGACGTCATTATGGGTAAGCGTTCCATCTGCCTCGATCCTTTTTTTAGGTACCACAAAAAGAGAGATGCCCTTAGTACCTGCTGGAGCGCCTTCTATACGAGCCAATAGAAGGTGGATGAAATTATCGCTGTATTCGTGATCACCTCCGGAAATGAATATTTTCTGGCCTTTGATCTTGTAGCTACCGTCGTCTTGTGGATAGGCGGTGGTAGTAATATCTGAAAGCGAGCTACCGGCCTGAGGCTCGGTCAGACACATGGTGCCGGCCCAGTCTCCGGAAACCATTTTTGGCACGTAGGTGTCTTTTAGCTCATCATTGCCAAAAGAAAGGATCAGCTCAGCTGCGCCACCGGTGAGGCCCATGTAACCCGGTACATTATTATTGGCTGCATCCATGATGTAATATGCAGCGGTGAAAGCCATGGAGGGCAATTGAATGCCGCCATGGTCATAGTCAAAACTAGAGCCGATCAAACCTAATTCTCCGCCTTTTCGGAGGATGCTTTCCAGCTGGGGGTGGGTGATGATCTTTCCGTCTTTATAATAAGCCGGCTGCTCATCCATCTCGCGGAAGCATGGATACAATTCCTGATCTGAAAAGTCTTTGACCGCATCCAGAAAGATCTGCAAGGCATCCTCATCAAAATCTGCAAATCTTTCGTATTGGAGTAATCCTCCGAGTCCGTGCACATCAAAAAGTTGATAGCGCAGGGTGTCCATATTGAGATAGTTTGACATAGTCGATATTTTATTGAACCGGATTTTTTGAGCCAAAAGGCGTATCTCAGTGATATTTTTAGCTCTGTTAATTTGTGTGCATAAATATAGGGTTTCCCTGGCTTGTTCCAAATTTTATATGCCTCAGGCTTGAATAAAATGGTATGTGTTTTACCTTGAGGAGTTAGGTCGAAATAAAATGCATTTGTTTTTTATTGATAAATATAAGTAAAATATGAAGGAGGCGGTAGTCACCTGGTGACTCCAAGTCACCAGGTGACTACCGACGAAACACCGGAATTTTCAGCAAAAAAGCAAACAACTGTCCGCTTTTGTCCGATAATGGCAGGTTTTGGTAGGTTTTGTCCGCCTGCCGAGGCGGGAGCAGGTCGTTATTGCTGGTCAAAAAAAGAGCCGACCTGGAGTACCTCTGCCTTGTGGTCTTCAATGGCCTGCCGGAGCTCTTGGACAAGCTCGGGATGTTGGGCGGCCTGGTTTTGCGTTTCGGAGGGGTCTTGATCGAGGTCGAAGAGCAAAGGGAGTTCGCCTTCAAAGTAGTCATTGGCCGTTTGACTGAAGGTTTTGATATGGAGCTTCCAGGAGCTTTTCCGCACGGCCATCACTTCGTTGTCGGGGCCATAATAGAAAAGTAGCCGATCGGGCTTTTCTTCTTTGTTTTCTAATAAAACGTCTGGAAGACTAATCCCATCCAAAGCATTTTTTTCAGGTAGAGGAATGCCGGCTAGGGAATGCAGTGTAGTAAATAGATCCGTGGCGTGGAATGGCGTTTGATTGACCGCGCCGGCCGCTATTTGCCCAGGCCAGTATGCGATGGCCGGCACGCGTAGTCCTCCCTCCCAGGTGCTGCCCTTGCCGTCGCGAAACAAGCCGGCGGAGCCCCCTTCCAGGTGTTTGACGATCCAGGGGCCATTATCACTGGTAAAAAAGACCAGGGTATTTTTATCGAGTTGATTTTTTTCTAAACTTTTTAAAATTTCCCCGACACTCCAATCGATTTCTTCTACAACATCTCCATAAATGCCCCGATTTGATTTTCCACTAAACTGTTCAGAAGCATATAGAGGCACATGCGGCATGGCGTAAGGGAGATAAATAAAAAAAGGCTGATCCCGGTTTTTCTCAATAAACTGAATACTTCTTTCCGTATACAAAGCGGTGAGTTTTCCCTGGTCAGGATTCAACTCAAGGGTGTCATTGCCCTCTAACAAAGGAATATCCGGCCATTTTGGTGGTCGCATATCATTGCTGTAGGGAAGACCTAGATATTCGTCAAAGCCATTTTGGAGAGGGAGGTATTCTTTTTTGGTGGACCCCAAATGCCATTTTCCGTAACAGGCGGTAGCATACCCAGCCTGCTTCAGACTTTCTGCCAAGGTGACTTCTTTGGGATGGATGCCTCTAGGGGATTTAGGATACAAAACCCAGTCAAAACCTGATCGGCCAGGGTATTTGCCTGTCAGCAAGGCGTATCGGCTAGCCGTGCAGGCTGAAGAGGCTGAATAAAAATTGCTCAACCGCATCCCGTTCATGGCCATCCGGTCCAGATTAGGAGTGCGGATGGAGGGATGGCCGGTGATGCCCAGGTCGCCATAGCCGAGGTCATCACAAAATAGGATGATGATGTTGGATAGGGAAGAACTGATGGTTTCTCCTGACGGGACTGCCTTATTTTTACAACCTGAAAAAATTAAGATGATTCCCAGAAGAAAGCCAATGAATGAATACTCTTTCATTTTATGCAAATATTTAAGATTGCCGGCTGCCACATACAGCCGGCGACCCTAAATATAATTATTTGCCTTACTCTTTCCTTGCAGATCTGTTTCCAAATGTTACACTCGCTCCAAATATGCTCATACGAGGATAATACATGGTGTTTTTCAACTTCGTAGCCCCAAACACAGCTACCTGAACGGGGCCGTTTAAAAATTCAACACCGAGCCCAACTGGGTAAACTTCCACGTTTGTTCCCCAGATACTGTGGTAATTCAGTGCAACGACGGGCTGATAACCGGCCCGGACGCAGCCGAAATCATAGGCAGCAAACGGACGGGCCTGTAGCGCACCCGAAAAGCCTTCAGGAAATTTGTAGGTTTCTTCTCCCACGGGATATCCCATGTCGTCGTAATACACCTGGCTCATGGTTTTTTTGAAAATAAAATCATGGAATACAACAGCATCGACGGATGCTCCAATGCGGAATTTCCGGGCAATAGGATAACTTCTGTTGAGACTAACTCCATAGCCCAATGAACCTGCACTACCTATTTGGTAATTTACAATGACAGGACCAAATCCGAAACGGGGATCCCGGTTCAATCCATCGTAAAGATAATCGGACGTGTCTTCAGCACGCGGGATAGCCTGGGTGCTGATCATATCTGGTATCTCGACCTGATCGGTACTCTGGTCATTTGTATCAGCCACCGGTTTTTCTTTCTTCTTTTTTTTGCGAGCCGCTTTTTTATCCGGTTTAGGAGAATCTTCCGTTGGTGTGTCAACTACCTCTTCGACTTGTTCTTGCTGAGCTTCGGCAAAATTAGCATTGAGTAGTTTTTCTTTTGCAGCTAAAAACTTTTCTCCGGGAGTTCCGGAGGCAGATAAACCTCCCTCAAAAAGAAGGCTTCGGTTTTCGTCTAAAACAGCAGTATATTCATCAAATACGAAAAAGGTGGTTTTGGGCCATTCACCGATGCTGATGGCCCCACCCACATTTTGTTTGACCTTTACGGGACCGAGCAGTTCTCCTCCGGCTTTTACATAACCCATGCCTTCAAAGTCCTGGGCGGGCAAAACGCTTACGAAGACGAATAAAAAAAGGATTCCAAGTAGTGTTCTCATGGTTTTTGAATTTTTTATGGAAAAAATGAGGTGTTACGGCAGGGATAGCCATTTTGCCGGAACAAAAGGTTCCGGAAGAGGGGGGATAACTTTTATACTATTATATTACGATTGGAGAGTGGTAGAAAGTTACAAAAAAAATGAGGAAGAGGCGACCCAAGGTCGCCTCTTCCTCAAAAAAAAGTTATCCCGCCCAATTCTCCCGATCTAAAGATCGAAAATGTATCGCCTCCGCCAAATGCTCAATCTTTATCTCCTCACTCCCCGCCAAATCCGCCGAAGTACGGGCTACTTTCAAAATCCGGTCGTATGCGCGAGCAGATAATTGCAATTTTTCCATAGCTTTTCTTACTAATACGAGGCCTGCCTGATTCACCTGGCAGACTTCTCGCACCATCCGGCTGGGCATCTGGGCGTTGCAATACATGTTTTTGTATTTCTCAAAACGTTTCGCCTGCATTTCCCGGGCTTTGACGACCCGCTCGGCTATGTCGGCACTGGATTCGGATTGGCGTTCTGTGTCGGAGAGCTCTTTATAAGACACAGGCGTGACTTCAACATGCAGGTCAATCCGGTCCAACAAAGGGCCGGATACTTTGTTGAGGTATTTTTTGACGGTGCCGGGTGAGCAAACGCATTCTTTGTCGGGGTGGTTGTAGAATCCGCAGGGGCAGGGGTTCATCGAAGCGATGAGCATAAAACCTGCCGGATAATCTACTGTGATCTTTGCACGGGAGATCGTCACTCGCCGTTCTTCCATAGGTTGGCGAAGGACCTCCATCACCGAACGTTTGAATTCGGGTAATTCATCCAAAAAGAGTACCCCATTGTGTGCCAGAGAGATTTCTCCCGGCAGCGGATTGGAACCTCCTCCTACCATGGCCACATCGCTGATGGTATGGTGTGGCGCCCGAAAAGGACGCTGATAGACCAGGGAGGCCTCAGGAGGTAATTTCCCTGCAACAGAGTGGATTTTGGTGGTTTCTAAGGCCTCATGCAAGGTCAAAGGTGGGAGGATGGTTGGGATACGCCGGGCCAGCATAGTTTTGCCTGCCCCAGGCGGGCCGATCAAAATAGCATTGTGCCCGCCGGCCGCCGCAATTTCCAGGGACCGCTTGATGTTTTCCTGTCCCTTGACGTCTGAAAAATCAACGGGCAACCTTTTCTGATTGTAAGAAAACTCTTCGCGAGTATCCACAAAGGTGGGGTCCAATTGGGTGTCTCCTCCCAGGAAGTCGACGGCTTCGCGGATGTTGCTTATGCCGTATACGTCCAGGTCACTTACAATGGCTGCTTCCCGAGCATTTTGTTTAGGTACGATCAGGCCCTTAAATTTTTGTTTTCTGGCCAGTATCGCAATAGGTAAAGCGCCTCGTATTGGGCGAAGTCCTCCATCGAGAGACAATTCGCCCATCATCAAATATTCATCCAAGCCTTCGGAGGGAATTTGACCACTGGCAGCCAGATAAGCCATAGCAATCGGCAGATCATAGGAAGCCCCTTCTTTGCGCAGATCAGCCGGGGCCAGGTTCACAATGGTTTTTACCCGCAAAATTCGAAAGCCGATGTTTTTTATAGCCGCATCAATACGCTGAAACCCCTCTCTGACGGCATTATCCGGCAGGCCAACCAGGTTATAAAACTGCTTGTTGGGCGCTACATTACCTCCGGTATGGATTTCAATATCGATTCGACGGGCATCTACGCCATAAACGGCGGCGGCATATGTTTTTACGAGCATTTTGTACAGTATTATAGGGGCTGTCTCACCCGCCTTGGGCGGATTCGCCAGCCAATAACTTTTTATAGAGCGGTATTTTTAAGAAAAAACAAAGTTTTTTCTTAAAAATACCGCTCTATAAGAATTTCCTTGGGTGTCGAAAAACGACGAAGGAGTTATGAGATAGCCCCCATTGAAGTAATGTATTGACATTAAGGATGCTGAATATACCTATTTATCCCTTGATTTGCCAAGCTTTTATATCCTTTTCAGGCATAGAATTCCTACCTTATAATAATCCTAAAGCACAGGGGAAAAACAGTGTATTCAGTGTCCACAGTGTCAAAAATTACACCCTTCTTTTTTTAGGCCAAAAGAATAAAGCAAAGGCAAGTGTTGTCAATAATCCGATGGCTGCCGGATACCAGAAAATTTCAGTCCATAAGTGAAGACCGTTTTCCAGCGTATAGAGGTCTACGATATAACCGGAGAAAATAGAGCCTATCAATGCACCCACTCCCATAATAAGAAATGCCATAAAGCCTTGTGCAGTGCTTCGAAGATGAGCTGGAACAGATTGGTCCATATAGATCTGGCCGGTATGTGAGGTATAATTATAGGTGACGCCGTGTAGAATAATCCCAATGTAGATCATCCACATATTGGTATCGGCATCGCCGTAACCGAATAGTAGGTATCGGGCACCCCAGGCGAACATTCCTAATAATAAAACATTTTTTAGCCCGAGTCGATGATAAACGAAAGGGAAGGTGATCATCAGCAGGATTTCCATGCCTTGTCCCATGCTCATGAGTCCGGCAGGATTAGGCGCTCCGATTTCATACAGGTAGGGGTTGACAAAGCTGTAATAAAAAGAAGCCGGAATCCGGACAAGGGTCATGCCAATGACAAAAACCAGGAAAGCACGATTAAAAAAAAGTGCCTTAGCTTCCTGGCCAAGTAAGTCTCTTAATGAGGTTCTGGGGCCTTTTACGGGAGGAGTATGCGGCAGAAAAAAACAATAGATCGCTAGGGTAATAGAAGCTCCTGCCGATAATCGCATGGGAAAAGGCCGATGTTCCCAATGCAAATAGCTGATCAGTATTCCGGCGATAATCCAGCCAAGCGTTCCCCAGACACGTATTCGGGAATAATCTTTGGCCCGGTCAACTACATGATGGAACAAGAGCGAGCTGGACAGGGCAAAGGTAGGTACAAAGAAAAAGGTGTAAAGCAAGAGAACCGGATAAAACCAGGAAAAGCTAGTGAGATAAGAGGCCCACAACAACAGGAGCCCGCCGACCCCATGGAAAATCCCCAACAGTTTTTCTACGGCCACCAGCCGGTCAGCCAGCAGGCCCGACAGGAAGGGCGACACGAATGCGGCAATGGCGGTAGCGCCGTACACCAGTCCTATCTGCATCCCGTTAAACTGTAGTTCGGCGACCAGGTAGGTCCCTGTAGTCACGTACCAGCCACCCCAGATGAAGTACTGAAAAAACATCAGGACGGCCAACTGGATCTGTAGTGGGCGTTTCATGGGCGCGAAGGTAGGGGGAAAAGGGGAGAAAATCAGTAGAAAAATTGATTTCCATCATTTTCCTTCTCGCTTCTACTTGTTAAATTATTCAACTAGGGGCGTACTCCTCTTTTCCTAACCAAAACCACCAACAATGAAAAACAAAACCGCCGACCTCGCCGGGCCGGGAATCAGTACCTATGACCAGGTAGCCAAGATCCTGCCCTCGAATTACGAATCTGTCTTGAGCAAAAAAGAGACCCAACAAGCCTTGTATGACGCTAAAAACTATATTGAAACCAATCTGTCTAAGGAACTTAAGCTGATGATGGTACAGGTTCCATTAATTGTTGAAGCCAATAGCGGTATGAATGATATGCTTGATCGCGATGGATCCCGCACGCCTGTCAGTTTCCCATGCGGTCTGGGATTAGAAAAACGCTTAGACGCACAAGTTGTGCAAGCTGCCACGAAATGGAAACGATTTGCCCTAAAGCAATTCGATTGTGAGATGGGAGAGGGCATTAACACCGACATGCGAGCCATCCGGAAAGATTACTTCCTCGACCACGATCACAGCGCTTATGTTGATCAATGGGATTGGGAACGGGTGATTAGTGCCAAAGACCGAAACCTGGATTTTCTGAAAAATATCGTCCGGAAGATTTGGAAGGTTATAAAAGGGGCAGAAACCATGTTGCATGAGAAATATCCTAAGTTGAAGTCAGACAAATATCCTCCATTACCTGAGGAGATCACTTTTTTGCATGCAGAAGAAATCCTGAATAGGTATCCGGATCTCCCTCGTAAAGAAAGAGAAACAGCCATCCTTCAAAAATATCCGGCCATTTTTATCATTGGTATCGGCTATCCGCTTAAAGACGGCTATCCTCATGAAATGCGCGCCGCCGATTATGATGATTGGGTGACGCCGACCATCGAAAAGAATGGCGAGACTTTCCACGGGTTAAATGGAGATATTTTGGTTTGGAATCCTGTTACAAAAAGACGTCATGAACTGAGTTCCATGGGCATCCGCGTAAATGCCGAAACGCTCAGGGCGCAGTTGTTGATGAGCGGACAGATCGACAACATTAAGCTACCTTATCATCAGGGCATAATGACAGCCGATTATCCATTGTCAATTGGAGGTGGTATTGGTCAATCCAGAATCTATATGTTGTTGTTGCAAAAAGCTCATATCGGTGAGGTCAGTGTGACGATCTGGCCCGAGCAATTGAAGGAAATTTGTGCAGAGAAAAATATTTTTGTATTGGAATGATATGTTTTTTTAGCTACAAGTTATGTGCCGGCACCGGCACATAACTTGTAGCTAAAAATGCTATTTATTTTTCAATATCGGAAAAGCTATATGCGTCGGATATTCAGTACTGTGATAGATCCGATGTGTTGCTTTCTGATAATCTTTTTCTTCGGCTTCGAAGATATTGACAAACGTTTGCGGATTTCGGTCAATTAGAGGGAACCAGGTACTTTGAATTTGCACCATGATCTTATGCCCTTTGCGAAAGCGATGATGGCGGTTGTTCAATTGAATGGTGTATTCCTGCACTTCGTTCGGAGGAATGGCCTCCCCTTTTTCAAACCCATTTCGAAATCGGCCCCGAAGCACTTCATCAGCAATCATTAGCTGATAGCCTGCCAGTTTGGGATCTTCGGTGAAGTCTTCCGGATAAACATCGATCAGTTTCACGATCCAATCGGCATCCGTACCGGTGGTGGAGGCATAAAAATTAGCAACGATCTCTCCGCTGATCACAACGTCCTCTTCTAGGGGCTCCGTTTCAAAATGCAACACATCCGGGCGGTACTGAACAAATCGCTGATCACTCAGCTTCCATTTCCATTTGGACAGAGCGTCCTGCCAAAAACCAGGGATGGGCCTCGGAGCGTAGGGTACTGGATTATCAGGGTCGGAAATGTATTCTGAGAAAGAAGACTCTGTGCTTCCCGGAGCTGAAAAAGAAGCTTTTCTTTTTGGATGTAGATATAGCTTTTTATCTACGCTCAGGTCTTTAGCCGGCCAATTATCAAATTCTCTCCATTCATTGGCTCCAGTTTGGTAAACCCAGGCATTGGGAAACTGCCCATCTCCTTTTTCTTTAAGGTGATATTTGAAAAAAGGCGCTTCAATGTTTTTCCGGTAATATACACTTGGGTCGGGCTCGAAGGTCAATGGACCGAGCTCGTTTCCTCTACCCCACCAATTGCCATGCCGCCAGGGGCCGACAGCTAGATAGTTTAGATTGTTTTTATCCAACTTTTCCCAGGCTTCATAAATTTCCATGGATCCGTAAAAGTCTTCCGCATCCCACCATCCGACAACATTCAGCGTAGGTACTTTTACCTCATCGATGTAGGTGAGTACACACTGTTTTCTCCAAAAGTCATCATAAACAGGGTGGTTTTCGAAATCCACCCATCCTTCTTCCGCACCTTTTAAATAATGAGACGCATTTTTGATGGGGCCGAGGTCTAGATACCATTCGTAGGTGTCTTTTTGATCAAATGGGAAAGGCGTAGAGGTCGAGGCTGTTCCTACCAAATAGGTGTAGCCGAAAGTGGGCGACAGACGGAAGGCGCCATTATGCGAAAAATCATCCATCAAAAACATATCCGCAGGAGAAGCCTGCGGGGAGACGGCCTTCAGTGCCGGGTGTGGTTTTAGCGCCGCCATCACGGTTAGCCATCCGTCGTAAGAGATCCCAAAAATCCCGACTCGACCATTATTACCTTCCACATTTTTCACCAGCCAATCAACCGTATCGTAAGCATCCGTTCCTTCATCAATATCCTTCTCCTTTTCCGCTACCGGCCGGATCATAACAAACTCTCCTTCTGAGCCATACTTTCCTCTCGCATCCTGGAAAACGAAGATGTAACCATCTTTTGCCAGAAAATCGAAGGTGCCGCCCGGGTTCAGCTGACCGTTAAAATCTGCTTCACCACCAATGCCGTAGGGCGTTCTCTTAATTAGGATGGGCAGATCACCCTGACTATTCTTAGGCGTATAAATTTTGGTGAATAGCTTTACTCCGTCGCGCATGGGGATCATAGCGGTTTGAAGGTCCCATTGGTCGGGCTGGCTGTAGCCTGAAACTGTGATAAGAAAGCTCAGTATCAGGGTAAAAAAATAGCGATTTTTCATATGTGATTTTTGGTTGACAGGAATATTGGAGTGGGCTCCAGAAATAGTGCAGTGAAAAGCGGGGCGTAGTGACCTGGTGACTTGGAGTCACCAGGTCACTACGCACATCCAAATTTCATCACCAAATTACCCAAAACCCCTCAAAAATCCACGCCTCTGTCCGCTTTTGTCCGATAATGTCCGCTTTTGTCCGGCGTCCTTGAAGATAAAAAGCCGCTCTTTTTTCCCCGACTATTCAAAATCCTTTCCTATTTTAAAGCATATTTTTTATTGTAAAAAACTAATCACATGAGATTACCCTCGACTTTATTACTGCTGTTGGCAGTAGTTATGAGCTGTTTTTCTTCATTGTCTGCTCAAAATATTCCCGATAATATGTTGCAGACCTTCGAATATCGAGAGATCGGACCTACTCGGCAGTCTGGCCGGTTTGTGGATTTCGCGGTGGTAGAAAGCGCTCCTAAAGTATATTATGCGGCGACGGCCTCCGGAGGCCTCTGGAAAACCTATAACAACGGCATCACCTGGATTCCTATTTTCGACGATCAGTCCGTCATCTCTATTGGTGATGTGGCGGTGGCACCCAGCGATTCTTCTATCGTATGGGTGGGAACCGGCGAAGCCAACAACTCCCGTAGCTCCTACTGGGGGAATGGGGTGTATAAATCTACCGACGGCGGGAAAAGCTGGGAACATATGGGGCTAGAAGAGTCACACCATATTGGAAGGGTTATTATCCATCCGGAAAACCCTGAAGTGGTATATGTAGCAGCCCTTGGGCGCTTATACTCCGACAATCCCGAAAGAGGTTTTTACAAAACCACCAATGGCGGCAAAACCTGGTCAAAGGTGTTGGATGTGGTGGAAAATGGCAAAAAAATCGGTGTGGTGGATGCCGTGATGCACCCAAGTAATCCCGACGTACTTTTTGCTGCAACCTTCGACAAAATCCGAACTCCCTGGACTTATAACCCCGGCGGCCCCGGCAGTGCCATCTATATGACTTCAGACGGAGGCTCGAAGTGGAAAAAAGTGAAAGGAGGCCTCCCAACAGGTTTCCTGGGACGGATCGGACTGGATATTTCCCAAAGTAACCCGGATATCATGTATGCCAATATCGAAAATGTGAATGTAAAGGGCATGAAAGAAAAAGATCGCCTCAAGCAACTCACAGATGGGATTCCACTTGAAAGAGGACAGCAAGTAGTGGGCGACGAAATGTGGCGCTCTGATGATGGAGGTAAAAACTGGAGAAAAGTAAGCCCAGATAGTGTAGACGTAGGAGGTGGACCGGCCTATTATTACCAGCAGGTTCGAATCGACCCACAGGACCCTGAGCATGTATATGTACTGGGGGTTAGGGTATGGGAAACCATTGACGGCGGCCAAAACTGGAGACGCCCTTTCCGTTTTGGTGGTGATAATCACGCCATGTGGATCAATCCACGGGACTCCAAGCACTTTTTGCTCGGTTATGACCATGGTATGGGCGTGACCTATGACGGCGGCCAAAATTGGTACCACCCGGATGATCAGCCGTTGGCACAATTCTATGCCATCGGGCTCGATATGGAATACCCCTACAATATTTATGGCGGCCTGCAAGATAACGGCTCCATAAAAGGCCCCTCTACCAAGCGGGATGGCTCGGCTATTCAGCTGGAAGACTGGAAACGCGTGGGTGGCGGAGACGGTATGTATAATGTAGTCGATTACAGCGATAGCCGCTGGCTGTATAACGAATCACAATTTGGGCCACTTACTCGTGTAGATCAGGTGACCGGCGAACGCAAGAGCATTGCCTACCGCAATCAGGACCGCAAGATGCGCTGGAACTGGTGTGCCCCGATCCTGATTTCCCCGCACGACCCGGCTACCATTTATCATGCTGGCAATAAGGTCGTCAAATCCACCAACCGGGGCGAATCCTGGCGTGTCATCAGCGAAGACCTGACCACGCAGGACTCCGCTAAAATCATTGGTACCGGTAACATCCAGTACTGTACCATTACAACGATTGATGAGTCTCCGCTTCAGGAAGGCGTCATCTGGGTAGGAACGGATGACGGCAATGTACAGCTGACGAAAGATGGTGGTAAAACCTGGACTTTGCTGAACGATAAGATCACCGGCAACCCCGCTTTTTGGGTAAGTCGGGTGACCGCCTCCAGCCATCATCCGGGGAAAGCTTATGTGACTTATACCGGTCTGCGTCGCGATGATTTTCGCCCCTTTGTGTATGTCACCGAAGATTACGGAGAAAGCTGGACGAGCCTGTCAGGTGATTTACCCAACGAATCAGTCAATGTGATCCGGGAAGATCCCGTGAATCCTAATTTGCTGTTTGTGGGGACGGACATGGGCGTGTATGTATCCATTGATGGCGGCCAAAACTGGACCTCTATGAGACTGGATATGCCCAACAATCCAGTGCATGACCTCCAAATTCACCCCAGAGAGCACGATCTGGTCGTGGCCACTCACGGGCGCGGGCTTTTCATTACGAATATCCGGCCGTTGCAGGAATGGTTAGCAGAGGCTCTGAAAAAACCTTTCCACTTTTATGATATCCGCTCAAAGGTGAAGTGGGTAACGCCGGGCAATAACAATTCTTCTTACAATAATTTTTCAGGGGAGAGTGAAGCCCTCGGACTGGAGTTGTTCTACCATTCCAGCACGGACAGAGATACTGCAACCATCGAAGTATTGCAGGGTGAGATGGTCATCAACGAACTCAAAGCCCCGGTCAAGGCCGGGATGAACAAGGTGGTTTGGGATCTTCAAAAGCGCCAGCGGGAGCGTACCGAGAAAGAGAAAAAACAAATGATGGACCGGGTTGAGCGTTTCCGGGCCTTCGTTTCTGCCGAACAGGTTGCAGCAATGATGGCTAACATTGATTACATTATGACGGAGGTGCAGCCTGGTACCTACACTTTCCGAATGACCATAGGTGGAAAAACTTATACCCAGGAAGGCAAGGTTTTACGCGACGAATGGTTCGACAAGTAATAAATAAACGGGAAAAGTGCGCCGACGGCGCACTTTTCCCGTAAAAATTAAACTATGAACAAACGTACTTTCCTCAAACACTTTGCCGCCCTTGGCTTAGGCACGCCTATCCTATTTGACACCCTCGATAAATGGGTCTCCGAAATCGAACATCTCACGCCTGAAGAAGCCGCCCAAGACGAGGAGTTCTGGGCCAGGGTCCGTTCCGGCTATCGCCTGAAACCGGATTATATCAATCTGGAAAATGGCTATTACTGTATCACACCTCAGGAAATACTGGAAAATTTTATACACCATGTCCGCTATGTCAATTACCAGGGCTCACATTATATGCGAACCGTTCAATGGGACAACAAGCGGTATATGTGTGAAAAACTGGCCGAATTGGCCGGATGCTCAGCTGAGGAAATCATTATCACCCGCAATACCACCGAATCATTGGATACCATCATCGGAGGCGTACATTGGGAAAAAGGGGACGAAGCCGTTTTTGCCCTCCAGGATTATGGTGCCATGCAGGATATGTTTGAATTGCAGGTACAAAAGCACGGGATCGTTAATAAAAAAGTGTCGGTTCCTACCCATCCCAAATCAGACTCGGAGATTGTAGAATTGTACGCGAATGCTATTACGGACAAAACCCGACTTCTAATGGTCTGTCATATGGTCAATATCACAGGCCATATTTTGCCTATCCGAAAGATTTGTGATATGGCCCATAGTAAGGGGGTGGAAGTTATGGTAGATGGCGCACATGCTTTTGCACACTTTACTTTTAATATTCCCGATTTGGACTGCGATTATTACGGCACCAGCCTACACAAGTGGTTGAGTGTTCCTTTGGGGGCGGGTATGTTGTATGTAAAAAAAGAAAAAATCCCCGGCATCTGGCAGATGTTTGGAGAAATGGGGCGTCAGCCTGATGATATCCAACGGCTGAACCATACCGGTACACATCCGGTACATACGGATCTCGCCATTGGGAATGCCTTGGAGTATTACTATCACCTCGGACCGGAGCGCAAGGAGGCCCGTCTTCGTTACCTAAAGGAATACTGGACCTCTAAGGTCAGAGATCTGCCGCACATTGAGGTGAACACCCCGAAAGAATCGCATCGCTCCTGTGGGATCGCCAACGTCGGCGTTAAAGGAATGGAGCCCAGCGAAATGGCCAAGACCTTGTTGGATAAATACCGCATCTTCACCGTAGCCATTAATCGGCCCGGGGTAAGGGGCTGTCGTATTTCACCGAACGTGTATACGAGTATTAAGGAACTGGATGCCTTTGTGGCTGCACTCAAAGATATGGCCTGATCCGTAGCACAAACTTATTGGCGTTTAATTTTTAACCGCCGAATTAAAGCAAGCTAAAGCTCGCTTTCCTGGCAAGCTGAAGCTTGCTGTCCGATTAGGCGCTTATTTTTTTAACGCCAATCAGTTTGTCTGTACATCATCCTTCAGGTTGAAACCTAAGGTTGGTGGCGGTTTCCAAACCGCCTTACCCAATATATGACCAGTTTCCAAACTGGTGATTATTAACTCCAGCTTGGAAACTAATAAAGGATGGTCCTTTCTGGGACTGAGGATATCTTACTTTATTTTTGGAGGTCCTAAAATGAATGTTTCTCGTCTCAGGCGGAGTTTCGCCAGTTAGGAAACTGGCCAGGTAAGTGGTACGGCGGTCGGGAGACCGCCACCAACATGAGGTTTTGGGAACGGATGATGTTCCGTCCCAACCGTTCATTTTTTTTTCTACAAGGCAATTTGCCAATGATCTCCCATTTTCTTCAAACTTACGGCTGTAAAATCCTCAATATAGCCAACCACATTATCGTACTTTTCAAATTCCTCTTGTTGATGAGTTGTTAAAACAGCCACAGCCAAACATCCGGCATTTTGTGCGGTGTGGACGCCGGTAGGGCTGTCTTCAAAAACTAAACAATGCTCCGTCGGAATACCGATACCCGAAGCTGCTTTTTGAAATACCTCCGGATGAGGCTTTCCATTCGACACATCTCCGGCATGGACTACTGTTTTAAAATAAGGGCGAATACCCAGTTCATCTAATACGAAATCAGCGTTTTCAGCAGGAGCCGCAGTGCCCACACCAAAAGGAAATTCTATTTTTTTCAATTGATCTAAAAGAGCGGGAAGCCCATCCACCAGTTTAAGCTCCGGTTTAAATATGGCTCGATATTCGGCCTCCTTTTCCCAGGCAATCTGTTTGCGCTCCGCAGCGGTGAAGCGGTCGCCGAATAGTTTTTCCAGTATTTCTTCATTGACGCCATGTACTTTTTCCATGACTTCCTCCATGCTCATTTCGAACCCGAGCGAAGCCAGTTTGCGTTGCCAGGCCCGATGATGGACCATCATATTATCGACCATGGTGCCATCCATATCGAAGATGATACCACGGATAGCGTGTTCTTTTACTTTTAAGGTCATTGGTTGTTCGTTTTTTTTTGCAAAAATATAAAATGAAATTAGGGCGAGGCTGTCAGCCTCGCCCTAATTTCATTTTATATTACAACAGAATTCCTTATTTTTCCCAAGGCCTTTAAACAACTTCAATAACCTAACTTGATAAACCAATCTGCATGAGTTCAGCAATTTATATCCCCAGTGAAAACCGGTATTCAGATATGGAATACCGCCGTTGTGGACGGAGTGGACTTAAACTTCCCGCCATCTCTCTTGGCTTGCAACATAATTTCGGGCATGTAGACGTACTGGAAAACTCCCGTACCATTCTTCGCCGAGCCTTCGATAAAGGGATCACCCACTTTGATCTGGCTAATAATTACGGCCCTCCTCCTGGCTCTACCGAAGAAAATTTCGGAGCTATTCTTCGAGAGGACTTCAAAGGGCACCGCGACGAGCTGATCATATCTACTAAAGCGGGGTATACTATGTGGCAAGGGCCTTACGGCAATTGGGGTTCTAGAAAACATCTCTTCACCAGCCTGGATCAGAGCTTGCAGCGCCTGGGACTGGATTATGTAGATATCTTTTACCATCACCGCCCCGACAGAGGAACGCCGCTGGAAGAAACCATGACGGCCTTGAGCGACCTGGTCAAACAAGGGAAGGCTTTGTATATAGGAATATCGAACTACCCGACGGACCTGGCTGCACAGGCCATTCGAATGCTAAAAGAGTTGGGAACCCCCTGTGCGATCCATCAGCCAAAGTATTCCATGTTCATCCGCTGGATAGAGGAGGACCTGTTGGATCTGCTTACTAAAGAGGGGGTCGGCTGCGTGGCCTTTTCACCTTTGGCGCAAGGCTTGCTAACGGATCGTTATTTGCATGGCATTCCCGAAGGCTCCAGGGCAGCTAAAGGATACAGCACCTTAACTAAAGAAGCAATTACGGATACCGTTATTCGGAAAGTCCAGGCTTTGAACGCCATTGCACGCGAAAGAGGCCAGACATTGGCTCAGATGGCACTGAGTTGGGTGTTGAGAGATCCGCGGATCACTTCGACACTTTTAGGCGTGAGTAGTCCTGAGCAGTTGGATAACTGCCTGGGATGCTTGGCACACCCTCCTTTGACGCTTCAGGAACTGAATAAAATTGAGGATATCTTTTAAATTAAGCCTCTGGACTTCAGTTCCAGGTATTTGTTTACCGTATTGATCGATAAATCTTGAGGGCGAGTGAGGATGGCCTGAATGCCATATTGATTTAACTTTTGAACCATCTGCGATTTTTCGCTAAGGAATTGCTGGGCGACGGTTTGGTGGTAAATGTCTTCCAAGGTACTTACTTCTTCTTCGGCAAAAGCCCGGATCTCCGTATTTTCAAAGAAAATAACGACCAGCAAGTGGACCTTGTTGATTTTCCGGAGCACCGGTAAAACTCTTTCCAAGGCATAATTACTTTCAAAATTGGTGTAGAGTAAAATTAGGCTACGCCCCCGAATGAGTTTGCGGGTAATATAGTAGAGCAATTCATAATTAGCTTCTAAGGGGCGCTCTTTTTCTTTGTACAAGGCATTGAGGATCTTATTGAGCTGGGTGGTTTTGCTATCCGCCTTGATGGTGCTCCCGATCTTGTCTGAAAAGGTGATGAGCCCGGCTTTATCGTGTTTTTGCAGGGCGATATTGGAAATCACCAGGCTGGTGTTGATAGCGTAGTCCATCAGGCTAAGCCTCTCGAAAGGCATGCGCATTGCCCGGCTTTTGTCGATGATGCTGTAGACCTGCTGTGCTCGTTCATCTTCATACTGATTGACCATCAAGGCTGTCCGTCGGCTGCTGGCCTTCCAGTTGATCGAACGGTAGTCGTCGCCTCGTACATAGTTCTTGATCTGCTCGAATTCATAGCTGTGGCCAATGCGACGGATCTTTTTGATGCCTTTTTGCATGGTCACCCTATCAAACGCTTTCAATTCGAATTGCTTCATTTGCAGGATGGACGGATAAACGGGCACCTTGTCTTCCGTAGGAATTATCAGCCTGCGTTGTGCCAGCCCGATCCGGCTGCTGATAAACAGGTTAATGGACCCGAATAAATATTCGCCCCGTTCTACCGGACGGACCTCATATTTGACAGTCTTTTCCGTTAACGGATCGATCAAAAACTGCTTGCTAAAGTCTCGTTCCTGAAGCTGGAAAGGCAGTTCATCCACCAGGTCTATTTGGAGTGGATAGCCACTCTGGTTGGAAATGAAAATACGGATAGTATTGTGATCCCCTAGTGAAAGGATCTTGGGTAGCTGGCGTTTGGCCTCTAACTGAATGTCTCGTCCATAGATCAGAAAAACATCATAGATCAGCACCGCAACTGCTAAAATCAATAGTACCAATACGATTGTGAATAGAGGCAATAACAGAAAGCTTACTACAAACAGCAGTATGATGGTGGCACACAGCAGAAAAAAACGATTCGTGAGGAATAATGATTTTAGCATAAAACTTATCTCGGTACTTCTATTTTCTGAACGATTTCTTTAACGACGTCCCGGGTATCGTAGCCTTCCATCTCCCGCTCGGGAGTTAAAATGATCCGATGATTCAGTACGGGGTATGCTACATATTGAATATCATCCGGCGTAACATAATCGCGGCCGTTCATGGCAGCGATGGCTTTGGATGTTTTCATGATAGCCAGCGATGCTCGCGGAGACGCCCCAAGGAACAGATCACCATTGCTGCGGGTGTCATGCACAATGGCGGCAATATAGTCGAGCAGTTGATCTTTAATGTATACTTTTTCTACCAATTCCTGACAAGCTCTAATCTCATTCGCGTTGAATACTTTATCCACATCTGTTTTTTGGCTGATGTTAAAATCAGTGCGAAACTTCCGTAATATGGTTTTTTCTTCTTCCAATGATGGATATTGAAGGTTGATCTTCATAAGGAAACGGTCGAGCTGGGCTTCTGGAAGTTTATAAGTTCCTTCCTGCTCTATAGGATTTTGGGTAGCAATAACGAAAAAAGGGAAGCTCATTTTGTAAGTTTC
>JAUIKE010000150.1 GCA_030430845.1 Bacteroidia bacterium
TTTCCGCCCAATCCGTGAGAATCTGTGATCCAGACAAAGGAGAGAGGTGAGGGAGATTCTCGGTCTTAGTCCTATCTATAAGTGGATACCTCTCGTACGTTGTTAATTTTTTTAACTTGGCGATAACTTTCTGTCTTAGTCCTATCTATTACTGGATACCACTCGTACATCAGAGACGGATTGCCAATAGCCAACGTCAGCGTCTTAGTCCTATCTATTACTGGATACCACTCGTACTATTTTTTTCTCTTTTCACCTCTTTTATACAGATGTCTTAGTCCTATCTATTACTGGATACCACTCGTACTAAACTATGTCCTTCACATGGATATTCTTGGTTCGTCTTAGTCCTATCTATTACTGGATACCTCTCGTACCGCAAAGACTTTTAATATGTTGCTTAACGAGCAGAAAGACAATCGAATACATATCCTTTATGCAACAAAATGATCGACCGGAATGTCGGAATTTAACACAATTAACA
The DNA here is from genome assembly GCA_030430845.1 of Bacteroidia bacterium. Taxonomy (GTDB): domain Bacteria; phylum Bacteroidota; class Bacteroidia; order Chitinophagales; family Saprospiraceae; genus JANQPA01. The sequence continues at coordinate 485 of JAUIKE010000150.1, forward strand.
TTTTTTAACATTTTCGTATTTCGATACTTTTTTCACCTAAATGAAAATTTTGATATTAAATAAAAACATTAATTGACTCATTTTCAGTAGTTTGTGTTCTATTTTAACACAAAAAATATATTTTTATTTTCATATATGAGGTTTTTCCGGCAGTGCCTTTTTCGCTTATGTGTTTTTTGCTGATAAAGAGCCTTGTATGAGTAAAAACTAAAAATTCTACTTAACATAATGTTGACACTTTCTGTGTTATTTGAATTTTCCTAATGCATTTGCCTGAAAAGAGGGTAGTGGAGGCCTGGATGTCAAAGAGCGTTTTCTTAAAGATAGTAAAAATAATTCGACAGCTGGACTTCGGATGTCCTGAAGGAACCGAGTATTTGTTGCCCATTGCTGATGGTCGGCAAGCCAACGGATTGTTTGTCAGGGGCACGGGTGATCGCGCCGGCCGGCCGGCGAGGCAGGGATGAAACGGAGGCCACAGAACGGGCTGTTGGTCCAAAGGACCAGCAGCCCGTTCCGAGTAATTGGCTAAATCGGTGAGAATCAGTGGTTCCGACAAAGAGAATTCATTGTGCTTAGAACCGCGGATCTTAACGGATTGGACGAATTTCACAGATAGGAAAATTGGCTGTAAAAGCCAATTTTCCCTTCCGTGTTTTCCGCCCAATCCGTGAGAATCTGTGATCCAGACAAAAAGGGGAAGCGAGGGGGGATTTTCGATTACAGTCCTACCTAATAATGGATGAAACGTGGCACCGGCGCACAAACCGTCCGTGTCTATGGGTGTCACAGTCCTACCTAATAATGGATGAAACTACATAATGCCAGCGGCTATGAAGTGTACTCAAGTCGTCACAGTCCTACCTAATAATGGATGAAACGTCACGACGGCGGAGGAAGAAAGCTATGAGGATGACGTCACAGTCCTACCTAATAATGGATGAAACATGTAAAGCCGGTGGCCGTTGCCGATATCCAGCTAAGTCACAGTCCTACCTAATAATGGATGAAACTTCGCGGGGCATACCTTAGCAGGGCAGACCTTAGCAGTCACAGTCCTACCTAATAATGGATGAAACGAGGCTATTGAGTTCTTCCAAATAGACCTAGACAAGGTCACAGTCCTACCTAATAATGGATGAAACTACCGAATGGGGATGCGTATTACCGTCCTCTAAATAGTCACAGTCCTACCTAATAATGGATGAAACAGAGCTTAAAGCAAAATTTATATCGTCCTTTGACATGTCACAGTCCTACCTAATAATGGATGAAACCATAGCCAAATTAAAGGAAATCGACTACTCAAGCGAGTCACAGTCCTACCTAATAATGGATGAAACCACTTTTTCCGGATCTTCTAAGCTGCCGTCAATTGAGTCACAGTCCTACCTAATAATGGATGAAACTTTTGTTGCAGCTCCATACCATCGTTAGCACTTTTCGTCACAGTCCTACCTAATAATGGATGAAACCTTGCTTAGAGAGCAAAAACGTATTGCTATTGAAGAGTCACAGTCCTACCTAATAATGGATGAAACAATAAATAGAACGAGGGTCATTTATTGCTTAGAGGTTGTCACAGTCCTACCTAATAATGGATGAAACGCCAGTCTGGTGATGAAATTGTCATCATGTCCGAAGTCACAGTCCTACCTAATAATGGATGAAACCCTTCAAAAATGCCGTTCAATCCATTGGCCGTGCCTTGTCACAGTCCTACCTAATAATGGATGAAACCTTGCCTACACAAGTATATCTACCTTCAAAAAAGACGTCACAGTCCTACCTAATAATGGATGAAACGTTATACGGGTATCGATATCAGATACCAGCCATACAGGTCACAGTCCTACCTAATAATGGATGAAACGATGTAGACGGGAACACACAAAAACGCATCGTAAAGTCACAGTCCTACCTAATAATGGATGAAACCCATTGGAACGATACCTTTCTGACAATCAATTAACTAAGAATTTTACTTTTTGCCTGATGTCAAAGAACTTTTTTCCATAAGTCTATATAAATCAGTAAGTTGCATGTGTCTTGCAGGTTCTTTCTTTATCGACGACTTACAAGATGCTGATTATGAGCGAACTAAAGAAGTTTTGTTTTTTGTGTAAATAAGATTTTGTGTAAGATGCTGATAATTAGGTATATAGAAGACCTTGTTATTTGGGGTAGACGATTAATTGTTAAACATGGATAGTGGCAATAAAATCCAGCATTTCTTTAACTCTTGCGTATAGGGCAAACTTTGAGTTGGCGGGGTGAAAACGAAGTCTGGCTTCTTTGGAATTGAGCCAGTACAGAACTTCCCCATAGTGTATAAAGAAAAAGTCAGTTTTGTCAACAAACTCCTTCATTAATTGGACCCTAGATTTTATTTTCTCATCGGCCATTTTTTCATTGGGGCAAAAGGAGAGATCGGTATTATCGAACACGATAAGCGTTATTGAATCTTGAGGAGCATTTTCTGGTTTTCCTGGAAAAGTATTTTCAAATTCCTCAAAAGAAGAAATAGATAAGACTTGGGCATTTTTGAACTTTAAATCGCGAAAAAAATCGCTCATTTCTTTAGGGGCCTCTTTCTCTTCAGGAGAAATAATTATAATTTTGTCGGTAATCCAGTTATGAGCGATGCCACTTCCTTTAATACTAAGATCGGTAGGTTCCAATTCTCTCATAAATGATTGAAGACTTTCAATTAATTGGCTTTCTGCTAATTCTATTTTTTCAACAGATAGGGTTTGTTGAATTTTTTTATTTTTCATCCGATTGAATTTGGATATCAAAAGTACAATCGTGTCAAATTTTTCTCCTGATGAATTTAGATTGTCACTCACAAGACTGAGAGCAGATTTTACATCATCATTAATAATTAATTGAGATACTACTTTTTTTAATTCTGCCAAGTCCATAACTGGTTTCATTTTTTAAAGATGAATATTGTCAATTAAGTTTTCTAATAGGCTGTCGTGCTGTGTGAAACAATGGTTTTAACGGATACTGTCCAAAGCCGAGGATCCCAAAACCTTTGGAAACCCCTTTTCCCAATGCCATCCGATAAGGCAGGTCAATATTGGCCAGGAAAGAGACGTCAAATGCCAGCAAGTCTCGCTTCTGATAGGACGCCAGGTTTATTTGATGGATCAGTTGCAGGTTTACTTCAAGCCGTTCAGGAAGCTGCCATCCCATCTGGGTCGCGAAACCGAGGAGTTGCCCCACGAGTACTCTTTCCAGGAAGTCGGATCGCTCAGTCATATTTTTACACTTTTCCCAGATAAGGTAGTTTTCCTGTTTGAGAGCCAGCCAGCTTTTTATATGGTAAGGCAGCATTTTTGAACTCATTTTCAATTCATGCTCCTCCATCTTGAGTTGGGTAATAGTTAAAGGATGAGACTGTCCTTTCCACCGGAGTTGCCAATCAGAATTAGACAATATTTCCTGGAAACCTTCGATGGCCTGGTTAAAAACCAGAATGCTTGCACAATTCTTTTCTCTACGATAATGAACAAGCGGGTATCGGTAGTAGTATTGATCTTTTGTAAGGTGGTTATGAAAAAGATCATACTGACGGCCGGCCATTTCAACGAAAGCACCTCGCCATCGGTGTATCTCATTGGGGCGGATGGGTAAATTGAAAGCAGTATGCAGTGTTTTGACTTGCATGGAGTATGATTATTATAGAAGGTCTTTAATTTTTTCGTGTAAGGTGCGGGCTTTGGTTTCGCCGATCCAGGAGGCGGTTACTTTGATCCAGTTGTTCTTATTAAAGTCTTTCAACCAATTTTTCTTATCTGATTTATTGGCATGAGGGACGATCTCCAAAATCTTTCGCTCAATATCTGCATGAAATGCTTCTGGAATAAGGCCGTTAGTTGATTTCTTTTTCTCCTCAAATGCCTCTTTAGAGAAATGTAATTGTGAAATATAGATTTTTATGACAGGCTCTAAACTGTCTTTAAATGCTCTTCTCACCTGAGGATCAACAGAGCTAAGGTTAGGTCCTACTTTTCGGGCTTGTTGCTTCTCCATTTCTGCTTGGCCAAGTTTTAATTCTTTTTTGATCTTTTTTCGTTGTCGTTGAAGTAATTCGATCAACTGATTTTTCTTTTTAGAAAGCTCGGATTCTAAGGAACCTTGCGTATGTTCTAAATATTTGGACAGTATTTTTTGTGGGGCCTCCCTGGCTTCATATAATGCCATTTCTTTTTCGATTATTTCATTGGTTTTTTCAATATCTTCCTTTTCTACTAAGGAAGGAACGGTCATGACGCTGACCCCGGGAAGTTTTGAATAATTGGGGAGCGCTTCTCTTCTCTTTTTTGCGAAGGCAAAATCCTGGTCATCAAGGCTCATATACTCCAGCAGACCATCTGAATTTTCCTGTTCAGATACCATACTAAATAGTTCTTTCATAACAGCAGTTTCCGTCCAGTCTTTTTTTAATGTAACCGACATGAAAGCTTCAAAAGATTGCATAGCCTCCATGTATTGATCAACATTTTTTATTGCTAATTTTACTTTTCCATAACCTAGAGGTTTTGCCATTCCCAATGAATGAAAAGCTTTATCATAGCTGTGAAAGCTAATTGCGCTGACTAGGGCGCCCAGTTCTACTTTTTTTAAGTTGTGATACTGAATGCAAAAAGTAAATTCACTACCAGACTTAACAGGTACAAAAGAGGTCGCCACTTTTTCCAGATTCTTTACTTTATGTTTAGTGCTAAGTTCGTTACTGATAGGACTTCCCTTTCTAACTGGATATCTTTTCCAGCCTGCAATGGAAGCAAAACGGTCATTATAGGTGTTATACTTGTCTACTCTCCCTCGTGATAAAGATTGTTGGACGTAAATTGGGTAGTAGGAAGCTTTAGGGCTGGCCAGTACTTCTACTTTTTCTCCATCCTCTTTAATGCCACCTTTCCCAAAAGCATGACCTACGTGTACTCTACCCTTTAGAGATTCCTGGCCGTTATCAGTTTTGGAGGTGTATCCAAAAATACCTTCCGCCATACTCAAACCTTCTGATCGCTGTCTGTTATTGATCATCTCCTGAACAGAATGATCATAGGCTAATTTATATAGAAGTGAAAGGCCCATGCTTATTACTTCTTCTCCCTCTTTTTGATAGAAAACAGGGATTTTTTCTCCATTATTAAGTTTTTGTTTAAAATGCTTCCAATCGTCTGATTGCTCGTCTTCATTTTTGTGTTCGAGATAAGCCCACTTCATTTTTTGGATGACCTCTGGTTCTCCTTCCACTGAATTCTCAAGCTGTATGGTATTATGAGGATCCCAAAAAACGAATTCATAAACTTTTCCACTAGGTTTTTTCTTTTTTTCCTTGTCCCCTTTTTTTCTGGCATCCGGTTGGCCGGTCAGTACAAGCGTTCCAATCTTAGTATGCTCTGATGTTACGGATAGCTCATCTGCCATTCTTTCAAACCTGTATTTGTCTCGGTAGTCATATTTGTTATTGCCATCAGAAGGGGTATGAGATACCTCTATTTTGGGGTGAGGCTTATCTAGTTGTTTATACTTGAAAAGAGCTGATTTGTGTTCGTCCTTGTTTGCATCAAATTGAAACCCCGTCTCTCCTTTAGTAAAAAAGGAATAATAATTAATCTTTGGAGCAGGGCTAAGCTTGCGGAGTTCTTTCATATGAATCCTGCCCGGAACACCACATTCCTCTATATGATAATTTCCTTCCGCATCTTTATAGAGCCAGCCGGATTCCGCTGCTTTAGAAATATCGGAAACCTTGTATAAGTGATTATTATGAAAATCCCGATACGCAAACCGATGGTCATTGACCAATTTCATTTTTGAAAAGGTCATGATCTCCATAACCGACCGGACCATTCCTTTCAAAGAAGAGCCGGGAATGAAATATCGGCCGTCGCCAGTTTGGGAAAAACGTTGAGGTCGCTCTTCCGTCTTTTTTCCATCTCGAACAAACAGAGGACTACAGGCTTTCAAACTTACTTCAATGGTTCCGCTTTGCCCATCTTCAAAAGGAACATCCTGGTTGATGTAGGGGCCCCAGTAGGGCGTTACGACTTCCTGACTTAGTGGAACAAAATTAAAAGGCGCTTTTATAACAGGCATAAGGCTTATTTTTATTTTTCAAATCCAGCAAAAACAGAGAGATAAGGTTTGTTAACAGATACATCTTCCATCAAGGGATCATTTTCTGTTTTCCAAATCTCCAGCATTTTGAAATCACCTGGCCCTAAAATGCTCTTGAAGCTTTTCTCAACTATTGAATATTGCGAAGCATCCAATGAACTTAGGTCAATAAGTGAGATGAAATACTCCCCGTTTACATGACGGATACTAATTCCTTTTTGTTCGTCTGCATTGTAAAGGTTGGCTTCAACAATGAATGGAAGCGCATCTTTTATTTCCAACAGTATATCCTTTAATGCTTTTCCATCTTTGACTTCCTCTGGATGAGAGGCATCGGACAGCCAGTAGTAACCTTCAAAGGATTCATCTGGGATTTCGTCTATGCTAATTTTATTGATAATACTCATTTCCTCTATCATGATTTATTTTTTATCCGGCCTTTAAAAATACCGTGGCCTTTTGTGGAATTACCGCCCAGAGCCAGCCGACCATCAAGCAGATCACCCAATGCCTTTTCCCAGGCAGTTCTGACTTTTTCGTTTTTAAGTGCAGATGTTTCCACCATAATGTCAAGTGGGAAGGATTCCTTAGTCCGGATCACCTTCTCTTCAAATAATGCACTGTCTATAGCTCCTCCGGTAAATCGGTCGATGGCAACATGGCTGAATACCTTTTCTTCGACTTTTTCTTTTGGAATTGTCAAATCTGGAATAATCACTTTTCCTCTAAGACCACTTTGTTCAGATTCTTCCTCTGAATCTTTAGCGTACCCAAAGAGGGCTCTCACTGCCGGGTTGTTTTCTCCTACGGGCAGGAATTTTTCATTAACCTCGGTGTCGACGAGGTCTGTGATCTTTTCTTTATAATGTTCCCAGCTTTCGAGCTCTTCTATGCTCCAGCCTTGTATTTCCTTTTCCCACCTATCCCATTCAGGAGAATCTGGCGCATAATTCATCTTGTCTATTTCCACATTGAGCTGAAAGGATTTTATGGCTTCTTCTATATTAAAAGAAAGCTCTTCATCATCTATTTCTGCTGTTCCTGAATTTTCGATGGTGGAACCGTTTAGTTGATTATAATAAAAGGCTACTCTATGAGCCAATGCTCCTTTGATGGAAGTGCCGGGAATGATAAAGTCACTTTTTTGATCGTTCTTAAGTACAGCCTGACCGCTTGACCAGTCGAAATAAGCTTCTCTTTTAGGGTTTTGATCGGTCCATTGGCTTCGGGTTTCTGCTGTTTCTTCTCCGATTGGATCATCTTCTTTTTCGTCTACTTGTTGGATGGCCTTATCCAGTTCTATTTCACCAGATCCGAAAAGGAAATAGTTCTCTGGGGATATCTCTATTGAATAAGTGGTCCATTGGCCAATAGGTTGGTGGCCCTTCTCAATTTTAATGGATTCACCTGGAAATTCTTTCTGTTTATCCAGTGAGCTGCTTTTTTTGAGATAGGTTTCCAGTTCTTCAGGGTCCTTAAGGTTGAGCGTACATTTTTTTAATTCTACTACCTTTAGTTCTCCAAACCCATTGCGGGTACCCGCTCCGATGCGAAAGGAGGGCTTCTGAATAAGATCCAAAAGTTTTTGGAAATGCTTCTGTTCAGTCCCACCATCCTTGAATTCTACTTCAAAAACAAAGCGAGTACCTCTAATGACTAATTGTTCCCGGAATTTACCTTTATCAACAGCTACCCCCTTATCGTTGATGCGAACATGATCCCGCTCCGGCAAGTTTTGATATGCTTTAAAGAAATCATCTGTAAAGTCGATTTGGCGCAGGCCGTCGAGAACTGTTTTCCCATCAGATGCTAACAGGATGCCGGGGCTAAAAATAAACCGGCTCCCTTGTCCCTGGTTTTCAATGTGAAAACCGAATATTTCGTAAAGGGTATTTCTGTCTAAACCATCTGCTTCCATTTGATGCCGCAGGACTCCTGCCAGACTGGTGCCGGGAATAAAGGGTAAGCCGTTAGCGTCGCGAATGACCAAACGTTCATTTTCAAAGCCAGATCGGCCGGAACCGATAGCCAGGGGAGAAACAGCCTCAATCGTTATTCTGGCTAAATGTCTAATGGGGTGTTTCATACGCTTTGAGGTTTTGTTTGTTGAACGGATTTGGCCATAAGAGAGCATAGTTTGAGGACGTATTTTATTTGTTGTTCCTCAGCTAGGTTGTGGACGGTGGATAAATCCTGAATCGTATTTTTTAGCTTATTAATATGCTTTTCTTTCCACTGACTTTTAGAGGGGCCGGTGAACAGAAAACCATATTTTTCATTGAATAATAGATTTTTCAGGGTGCTTATGCTATCTGAGTTTTTGGCAATATTTCTTACCTGCCCCCATTGGCTGGAAGTGATATGACTGAAGCTTCCTTCCTTTTTTGCCTGATTTATAAATTTGTTCAATACCTTATCCATTAGATGGTCGGTATCTAATCTTTGTTTTTTCCTCTTAATGAATTGAAGAAGCGGATGGCTGTCAGGAGCTTGAATGGTGGCATTAGAAGTGAAAACATCCTGTTCCGCTTTTTCAAAGGACCAATTAAGCAAAGGGTTTCCTACCTGCCCCGAATCTCCGGTCAAAAACGAAGGATTTAACAAAACGTATCCAAAGCCTTCATTGTTATAAGCGCCCACTCCTTTTTCCAAACTCGAATAGGGGAGCGGCGCTTCAAGAAGAACGGTAAATACAGAGCCCTTTTCGATAATAAAGCGATCATGATTACGGCGGTGCCTTTTTTTATTCCAGCTTTGATATTTTCGGGTTCTGATCTTTGATTTTTCCCAAAGTATCTTGGATTTGGGAGGAAGTTTAAGTTGGTCTGGAGATGGATGAGCAGTTGCGTTTCCCATGGGGTCCAAAAAGCAAAGATTACTGAAGGCATACAAATAAGCTTCTCCTTTTCTAGCATTAGACTGATCCAGTGTTATTTGATCTGCTTCCTCAATTTTTATCAAACCATATTGAGAAGATTTGGAGCGGCCCATCCGCTTTAGCCCGATCAAATGCTTTGTTACCAGCTCCAGGTGGGTATTGTCCTCAAAATCGATAAAGCCGAGCCACTGAGTACCCTTTTTGAGCGTGTAGTAGCCATACATTTGCTCATCTTTGGATCGATAAAGCTCTCTGTCATAGGCTGATTTTATTGAAAAATTTTGTTCGACAGTTAATAGCTTTCGATCCAGACTAAAATATTTATCTTTCACTGGAACATAAATGGTATCCTGTGCAGTAGAGTCCTCCTGGTCAAGTTTGTGGAAAAGGGCCACATTATCGGAGATCTTTTCTTTTTTGGGATATACCCAAGTAAGTGGAGCTTTATAGGTCAGTTGATCCTTTAAAAGCGGATGTGCATCTCCAAATCGAACCTTTCCGTTATGGAAAATATCGAGGGTTCGTTGAGTGTTCTGTGGAGACATGTCGTACAGCTCCTTTGCTACAATTCCTAGAAATTTGGATCCTGGAATGTAATCGAGTGATTTGTGAAAGCCTTCATTGGCTGCCCTGGAACTTATGATCAGATCACTGATTAAAGTGCATTTTATTCCTAATCTTTTCATGCTTCTTCATTCTGGATTAAAGAAAATTGGCAACGACCCAAACCACGCGTACGGTCACTCCCCATTTGCTTGATGCCCATCAGGCATTTCTCAAGGGCCTCCAGATATTGGGGCTTATCTGGAAAGTCGAGTATTTTTGCAGTCAGAGACATGGGCACGCATACCTCAATTTGCCGAAGACTGCCATCTTTAGCCTGTCCTTCTTTGTCTATGGCAGTGGATGCCAGGAGGTCGTATAAAAGGGTAGTGTCTTCTGGTTCAATACCGGCTTTTACCGGAGCGGGTAATGTTGCATTTGCAAAGTGGCTACTTTGGTTGTCGTAATCAAAAGCGTTTGAATCAGGCCCAAAAATATCTACGACAAACTGCCTGGAAAATACTTCACCATAAAGTATGGGCAGAAAATCTTCAGCTGCCTCCCGGATCAAACCCTTCAAAGTTTTTCCAGGGATGAAAGGGAGATTGCTTTCATCCTTAATAACGGTGTTACTGGCATCAGGGCCTCCAACTACTCCTGAACTACAATGCCAGTATGTGAAAAAGGATACAGTGTATTGTATTGATTTCATATGGGTTTACTTAATACTTGATAGGGTAATGATATCGAAAATAGGAGTATAACTTTTTTTCACTTCCTCTCCTTTCTTGTCTTTTTGCGTTCTTTCAATAGGGAATGGTTCATGCAGAGGCAGCCTTTGTTCATATTTATGACTAACTTGTCTGATTCTGGTCATTAATTGGGCCGCGCTTCCAGAGTTGATCTTTAACTCAGTAAGCCATTCTCTCAGGTTGCTTCGGGGGGCATCTTTTCGCTTGATCTGTTTTACCCAGTAATTCAGCTGGTCTATCGTATCATAGCCTTCGAATTTTTGCAGAAAATACGGCCCGTAATTGAATTGTCGGTTTTCTTTAGGGATGGATAATTCTCCGTCTATCAGATCCTCATAATTTTCAACGAAGGAAGATTGTACTTTGTGAAATGCCAGGCATGTTGGTACCTGGATATCGTTTAGTTTTTTTGCCTCGGCTTTGGCATGCTTACATAAGCTCTCAGAAAGATCAGTAGCATAATGAAGAGGATAATTATACTTTATATAGGAAATGCCGGCGCAGGCGCTCAGTCCTTGATGGAGGTCCTCTAAGCCGTATTTCTGAGCTAATGGACTAAAAAGTAATTTTGTTTGCTCCTCAAATCGCTTGAGGTAGTTGCTGGTAAATTCCATAGCTAAACTTCCTCGAATGATTAAGGTCAGGTCATCTCCACCCAAAATGATGGGGCGAAGAGGAAAGAATGCTTTTTCATTTAAGAAGGTTTTTTCCTTTTTCTGCTCTTGTTCATAAACAGGTGAAACTACTTGTTCGAAGGCTATTTTAACAGCATTGCAGGTTGCCTGGTCCAATGTCTCAGAAAAGGCCCTCAAAAACGCGGTTAATTGATCAGGTTTGTTTTTAGATAGTTCTAGGATAAGTTGTTGGATCAATTTCCCCAGGCTGTTGCCGTCGGCATGTACAACGGCTAACCATCCGCTTTGCTGGTCAGGAGAAAGCAGATCTTCAAATTCTTTAGCGAACGCGTCCTTTTGGTCGGAGGCATTTTCGATAAATTTGTCAAATAATGTATTATCAGAGGTACTAGCCTTTATTTTTGCAAATTGGGCTTCATCAACCTCTTCGCCGGAAACAGTTTTGTAAAGCGCCCCACCTGTTCGTTGTGAGCGCTCTGCGATCATAAGCCCTGGATTATGCGGAGTGGTGGGGATATTTTTCTGAATTTCGAGGCGTTTTTCGAGCTTGCTCCAATCATTATACGTCATTTCGCTGGCTAGTTCAACGGCTGCTTGCGAGAAAGAAACTCCTGGAAGCTGTTTGCTGATTTTGATTGGAAGGTCTCGTACAAAGTCTTGAAGATCGTTCTTATTGTCAAAGAGGTAGCGTACTCTTCCGGCGGCACTCTGCACCAGTTTTTCTTTACTAAATCGATCTCCTAGCATTTTCTGGAATCCATCTTTACAGATGTAGTCCACCAGCTCACTACCGCCGATAATTTCTTTGAGCTTGCCGGTTTGGAAAATGTAGGATTGGATGCTGTTGATGTTGAATCCGTATAAGTAGGGCATTGAACCAGGTATTTACTTTGATAGAATATGGATTTAGAAGGCATTGCAATCTTTGTAAGGATGGCACTCAATAGAGTTTGGCTAAAATGATTTTAGCATTAATAAGAAATGCAATTTTTGGAATGACATTAGGAGGTATAAAAGTACAGGTAAGAATGAACTTGTACATAACTGGTAATTTAACTGTATGGGTTTAAAGAATAAAAATTTAACTTATTTGTCAAACATAAAGAATATGTTTTAAACTTGCAATTTTGTCGATAGTTTATTCGGCATGATAATTAAAAAATTATCGGGATTTCCCCTCCATCAATTTCGCCACCCGAAAAGCCGATGCAGTATTATCAATCAGGGTTGTTGTATGATTCGCAATCGTAGCAAATTGGAAATCATTAATGGCTTTAAATGTAGGACCTTCATAGTTTATCTTTTCTTTGGTATAAATCACTACAGGAAAAATGACTCCCTCTTCTTTCATTTCAATCAGTTGAGGAAACAAGGATGATTTCAGAAAAGCATCTTCCCCGTCTTTATCTACATTGGATCGATAAATGATCACGTCGTATTCATCCAGGTGAACGCCCGACAAATCAGTTTCGATATCCGGCCGGTTGATAGCCCTCTCAAAAGCAGGCACCTCATTTTCCAGCATCCCTTTCTTTTTTTTCTGATCAACGAGTAGAAGATATTTGCCAGATTCTACATCCATGCGCTGTCGTACCATTTGAGTATATTTTTCAAATCCCTTTTGGGCCTCTTTCAAATAGGGGTCGGAGCTGAATATGCTTTGGATCTCTTGTTCAAAATCTTTCCTTGCGGCATTAAGTTTATCGTCTATTTGCTTTTTTGTTTCCTTGACGAGCTTAGCACTCGAATTTTTAATGTCGGAATACGTTCGCCATCCAAAAAAGGAAAGAATCGTCCCTACAATGGCTAATGTCCATAACAAAAAATTCTGATTCTGTTCCCGCTCTTGCTGGACAAATTCCCTAAAATTTTTCATTTCCTCTTTCAAATATTCGTAATGCTCTACTTTGGCGGGATCATTACTGACCGGCTCTGGTTGCTTGGGTATAGAATTGGTTTGACTGATAAGAAGTTGGCAAGTAAAAATAAATAGAACAAAAAGAAGTTGTTTTTTCATTGGGGATTAGATATTGAATTGATTGATATTTTGTTCCTGAAATTACATTTTTTTCTATAAGCAACTAAAACAAAACTGTTTTTCTTTTTCAGTTTTAATATTCACAAAAAAGCTTACCAATCCCTCCATTACATTCCGGGCTTAGTAATCTTTCTCAAGTTTTACCTTTCCCCTTCCGTGTAATCCGCCCAATCCGTGAAAATCAGCGGTTCAGACAAAAGAAATTTCAGCATTAGTTAAGCCCTGCAGAAGCGGATTTACAGCGTTCGCTGCCCCGATGATTTCAAAGATGATTTTTCATCTTCTACTATAGAAGCGGGTTTACAGCGTTCGCTGCCCCGGCTGGGGCGAATGAATGGAGCGGGTACGCAAGCCCCACGCTGAAGCATGGGGCTATTAAAAAAATAGCCTCTAGCTACGATTCCATCGCTTTTTATGCAATGCTCATCTGCTGCAGCCAATGCCGTCTTAGTCCTATCTATTACTGGATACCTCCCATACTTGAAAAAACACATGTCCTCGATGCACAAAACCATCAGTTGAAAATCCGGAATGTCAAAGAACCACTTCTTAAAAATAAAAAAATCATGGATTAATTCGAACTCACAAAAAAGGGCCGTTGTTCCCCCGGAACAACGGCCCCATCCTGGTACAGACACTGAAAACACTATAAAAAGTGATATCAGGGATTGTGTAAAAACGAGGAACGAGTTTTCACACAACCGCTTCCTTTAATTTTCTCCTAACTTCGGTAGCACAAACGCATCCAGCGGCGATGGCTGCGCCATCATCTTCTCAATCTCTTCTACAGAACGAGGGGCCCGGCCTGAAAGATTTTCCCAGCCTTTTTCCGTGATCAGGATGTCATCCTCGATGCGTACGGCGATGCCCCACCACTTTTTGTCGCATGGGCTGCCGTCGGGAATGTAGATCCCAGGCTCGACCGTGATAACCGTATTGGGCTTGAAAGGCTCGTAAGTGCCGGGATCGTGCACGTCCAATCCAACGTAGTGCGAAACGCCGTGCGGGAAGTAGTTGTGCCGTTCGCCTTCCTTGACAATGCCGTATTCGACCAGGCGCTTGTTGATGATCTCCTGTGCCACCTGGTTCGGAGCACGGAAATCATTGCCGACGGTGCATTCCTCGAAACCGGCCTGCTGGGCTTCCAAAACAATGTTGTAAATGATCTTTTGCTCTTCCGTGAATTTGCCGTTGGCAGGGATGGTGCGCGTCACATCGGCCGTGTAGCCGTGGTACTCCGCGCCGAGGTCCATCAATACGAGGTCGCCGCCGAGGCGGGGTTTGTTGTTCTCTATATAGTGCAGGATGCAGCCGTTGTTGCCGCCGCCTACAATGGAAGGATAACCTTCATACTCGGCTCCGTATTTTTTAAAAACAAATTCGTGAATGCCCTGTACTTCTGTTTCCGACATATTGGGGTGCATGGCTTTCATGACCTCGATCTGCCCGACGGCGCTGATGTCGGCAGCTTTGCGGAGCAATACCAACTCTTCTTCGGTTTTGGTTTCCCTCAATTGGCCCATCAGCATGGGAAGGGTATGAGCGTCCAATTTAGTTTTGGGCGCTTTTTGAATGACTTTCATGGCCATCTCATTGTCCTGGACCGACATAAACTCGCGGATGATAGGGTCATCCATGGCTCCCGGGTTCCAGCGCGTCATGGCGTAGATCTGGCGCTTCTTTGCTTGAAAGTCCATATTGGGGTCTGAGAGGGTCGCATAGATTCTATTAGAGGTGGCGTTAAAGTCAGCGGGAATACTGGCTTTTTCCTTGAATTGCTTCTTGAGGTCGTACAGGTCAGCCTCGTCCCGGGGATTGTCACGAACGTCTTCATGAAAATCGATAAAGAGGACTTTGTCGAATTTGTTAAAGCTTAGGGAATAGTCTTTGAATTCCTTATGGTCCTTAACCATGCTGAAACCTAGTTTTTCTTTCACCCCCTTCACACCCAGGCGTCGGCCGTTCCACATTTCCATACGCGGGTCGCGGGATTGGGCAAAAAGGATCTCATTAAAGGATTCGCCTTCTTCTTTTTGGTCTTCTGAAAAGATCACTAAAATGGAATGAGGTTCCTTGTAACCCGTCAGGTAATAAAAATTAGGGTCCTGATGGTAAATGAAATCCACATCATTGGCCCGGTTGCGCACAGGATTGGCAAACATGACGGCCACTGAATTTTTCGGTAATTTCTCACGGAGGGCTTCTCTTCTTTCTTTGTGAAATTCCGGACTCAAATAGTCATCCGGTAACTCTTGCCCGAACATTGGGGAGGCTATGATCGCAAACAGGATCATCAAAAGGGTGATTCTCATATTGGTTGACTTGAATTTTTTGAATAATGCTCTAAAAATAGAAAATTATTTTGGGTTGTGGGTTTTGCCTGGGAGGCACTAATTGGAGTTATCTGCTAATTTCCTTTGTCTGTACCAGGATGCTAAGGATAATCAGGATAGCCAGGATATTTTTTCGTCTGAAGGACGAAAAAATATATCCTGGTCATCCCGGCCATCCTACCTGCCCGCCGAAGGAGGGCAATCCTGGTACAGACAAGGGGAATGCACTAATCAACATCAAACAACCAACTTCATTGCTTATACTTACCCGAAACCTCAAAAGAGATCCAATAATACTCCTGTTCCCGAGCCTCTGTAGTTGACACATCCCGGTCGAAGGGCCGGTTTAGGTTATTTGCGGCCAGGTCCTCTAGCCTGGCCTCAATGCAGATGTGGTACTTTCCAGCTTTCCAGGGGGCATCGGGAGTGAAAGACCAGTTTTTTTCCTGTTCTCCAATTTCTGTTTTTCCTGATATAGCTATTTTTTCTTCATCCAATATCCGTATGGTATGTTGAAGTAAGGCAAAATCCAAGGCTTCATTGAATAGGATTTGTACTGGACTGGTGGATCCGGATACAGGAGGCAGAATGCTCCATTCTTTTGGATCGGGTGACTGGCGATCTGCCGAGTAGGTGTGGAAAGTTTTTCGGTACGATTTATCTAATGCGACTCCTTGGCTGCTTTCCCATTCAGTATCTATCCGCAAATGGTAGGTCTGTCGGGCATGTAGGGGCGGCCCCATGAGTTGGTTGGGCCCCAGGTCTCTTTTCACTCGTCCTGGATCCAACCAGAGGGTAAGCCTGGTTTGATCTTCATTCCACAGTTCTGGTTGTAATTCCAGAAAAGGCTTTTCTACTTGACTGCCATCTTTTTTTTCTATAAAAACACTGGAATAAGCTTGCCCTTCTTCCATAGGCTGATCAAAATATAGATAGAACTTAAGCAGGTTTTCGGGTAGGCTATCAGCTGAAGGGTAAATGCCGATGAGTCGGGGACTCGCTTGCTGCGTTTTTTCCGGAATGGAAAAATGAAAAGTGTCTTTTTGCTGGAAAACAGCGGTGTATTCCTTCCCACTTTTGAAAGATAATAAGGGAGAAAAAAGTACAGCATTTCTTTCCAATTGATAATGACCTAAGATGGGAGGCGGATCACTCCATTCGGCTTGACGGACATAAACCCGCAGCTGCTCTTTCGGTGCTTGTTGAGAAATATTTTCAGAGAGGACCTTCAGCATAAACTGGCCAGCCTCCAAGTCTAGTAATTGGAAGGATGCCTGAGATCGAATACTCAGAGAAATACAACTGGCAAGCCCGATGACTGCCAGTCGTATGGTTATCTTTGTTAATTTATGCACTACAATCTACGTGTACCCGTTGCGTGAAGATTGAGATCACCGTTAGACATACGCTGGAGCATGACCACACTTTGATCGTCCAGTTTGTCCAGTTGTAAAACATTGACATAAGGAAGATTAATGAAGCTAACCCCCGCGGTTGCGGAAGACTCTTCTACCGGCTCCGTCAAATAATCTTCAAATTGCTCGATTTTGGCGGGGTCAATTTTCATTAGTGCGCGGCTGGAGTTAGCCATGAGGATGTAAGATTTACCTTCTTTTTCATAGCTAATGATGTCCAGGGGCGTATTGCGGTTGCCTAGCTCGGCTACTGTTTTTCCTTTGGTGTGTTTTCCTGGCTTGAAATCCTGAAGAGGCACAACCACTAAAGGAGTGCAGGTATAACTGGCGATCAAATGATCCTGGCCGTTCAGTTTAAAAGGCATAAAAGTTTTGATGGGGGCATGTGTTTCGTATTGCCCATGCGCTGCGTGATAAATTTCCAGGGAGGCATGCATTTGTTTATCGTTGAACGGAAATGGGATGCTTCTGAAAGTAGAGGCGAATTCCTCACTTGAAAGCCCCGAAACCATAACTTTACCTTCATAGAAAGCCAGATCAGATATGGCCCATTGGCGCATAGAACGCCCCCGGCGGTCTTTGGCATCGGCAGTAATGGCTTTGTTCAACCCAATCTTAGAGTGGCTAACCGGATTCAGCGCTACCGGCTCGAAGTCTTTTCCATTCGTTTTCAGTATCATGGGTTGGCCGTCTTTGGTGTGTATGGCCAGGTAGATAGATTTCGAAACGGGATTGACGGCCATATCCTGTATGAGGATGTCGTCTGTGGTGGTACCCAAGAGGGCGGCTATCTGCTTATCCACATGCTGGATATTGATCTGTTCGGCTGCTTTGCCGGCTTGGCTGTCTTTCGTATCAATGGCAATGATTTCAGCATTCTTAGAATCGCCTAGAAACAATATACCCTCCGGTCCAAAAGCCATGGCGTTAATGGAACGGATGCCGGGATCTCCGGTTTGGAATCCGGCCTTCAAATCTTTGTCGGTATGGGCAAAACTCAAAAATGGAACGGTAAAAAAGAGGGACAATAAAAGTAAAAGCGACTTTTTCATAAAATGGCGATTTTGGTGATGAGGAACGGCAAAGTGCCGTTATTTTGAGTGTTCAAACATTGAAATTTACTAAATGTTGGGCCCAAAACATAGATTTTAACAGGCTTTAAGGAATTTTTATGAGGCAATCTGTATGATAGAAAGTATCGATGTCTGTTAATTGTAGGAGGTAACCGCCTTTAGATCTAAAAATAGAAAATTAATAAGTAGGGCAGAGTCATTAAATTTTCGAAATCAGAAGCCTCAGAGAGGCGTCACATAGGTAACAAGAGACTATCACAAAGTAAAAAGCTCCGGAGGAGCGCCATATACTCGTTAACAGGGTGGTTTATATGGCGCTCCTCCGGAGCTTTGGATTAGAGTGTTAGACTTTATTACCTATATGACGCCTCTCTGAGGCTTCTGGGTTTTAGAATTTATTGACCTTGCTCTTACCTTCAACAGATGTATAATATTAGTTTTCTATATTCGAGCCATAAGGAGGATGACAACTGCTTTCTATTACCTACTAAAAACCCCGACAGGATGAACCGGACTAACCGCCGGCTGCTCCTGATAAATGCAATGGATTCCTCCGCCTCTAAAGTTTAACTGCAGAGGGTTAATCCTTACAATCTTGTGATTGGGAAAGTAAAAGTGAAAGATATTGTATACCTGTTCGTCCTTTTTTTGTTGTTCCTGGCTGAGGCCGGGCATCCAATATTTGGGTAAAATGATCAGGTCATTGGTGATCAGGTAATTCATATAGCTGGCTGCGGCTACATATTTAATGGTATCTCCTAACTTCGTTCCAGGGAAGGAATCTGAATTATTAGAAAAATGTTCCGGTCCTAATTCGATTTCTTCATAAAAAAGATCAGGATGAGGAATGCGGGTGATGGTATAAGGTTTGCCGTTGATGGTTCTGGCTTGTTTTAATCTTTGATAAGCGTCGTTGAGGCGCTGGTAATTCATCGCATAAATAGGATGCAAAGAGGTGTCTTTCTCAGGAATCCAGCTAAGTAAAATAGTACTATCGTTCACAAAACGCACAAATTCATCGACATGCCCGCCGGTGGCACTACCGTAATACTCATCGACAATCTTTGTGCGACGCATGGGGTCTTCTGCCAGGCCTTGTTTTAGCCAAATGATGTCGTGTACCTGTACTGCATTGCTCAGCCTTTTTTCAATGTCTTCCTTGCTCAGACCGGGATTGCGCTTGAGGGTGACTGCTTCTACTAATAAAAAGGTACCGCTTCCATTGGTATGGATAGCACCGCCTTCCATGACGATGTTTATTTTCTTGGATTTAGGCGTAACCATCCCCCCAAGAGTTTTGTCTATAGTTCCTTTTTGGATAACATTGGATTGGATTTGCTTGAGTTGGAGGTCTTGTCTTCCCGAGTATAGAAAATCAAGGGTGACCAATTCTTCTTTTTCATTTTTGGCAAAAATAGGGCCGGGGTCTCTTAACCAAAATTCGGCCGGGGATTGGTAAATAACTTCAGTTCGATCCAGCTTGATGCCATTATCTGCAAGGTATTGCCGACCTTCGGTAAAAAACAGAGAGCTTTCAACCATGAGTTTTATCGGTGTATGATCTTGTACTTGTCGAATCACTTCAAGTGTTACCGGGTCAAATTGATCGAGCACTAACATGGTTCGAAAACCTATCCACAAGGCATCATGTGGCTCCCAATCGGCGGGTATTCTAAGTTTGTTGGATTGCGCTTCGAGGGAAGAAGCGCAAAGTATGATTAGGCTCAGGCAAAGAAATGCCTGCCTCAGTGGTAATACATTGCGGTTCATAATGATCAGGTGAATTTTGTGATTAAGTTGATATAGGGATTGTCTCTCCCAGGTATTAGACAATCCCTTGGTGTATTTTATTCCGCAATGTTAAAATATAATCCTGAAGCAAATTGGTAGGAATGCTGATTTTGGAAGGCCAAAATCCAGTTTTGCAATCAGGACTACAATTGAATATGAAAAACTTGCATTTATGAATTATTTTGTTGAGTTAAAGAAAACGGCAATGTCCGATATCGTCGGCCGGTAGCTGCATACACCGCATTTAGTACGGCCGGGGCAATTCCCGGTACAGCAGGCTCTCCTGTGCCGCTTGGTGGATCCTCACTTTCTATGATGTGTACTTCAATTTCCGGGCATTCCTGCATTCTCATTAGTTCGTATTCATGGAAGTTTTGCTGAATGACAGCCCCGTTAGATACCCGGATGGGTTCTTTCAGCAGGGCTCCAAGCCCCCAAATGATGCTTCCTTCAATCTGGGCTTTTACCTGTGAGGGATTGACGGCCAACCCACAGTCGATCACGGCTGTTACCTTATGGATGTTTAGCTGGTCATTATTGACAGACACTTCAGCAATTTGGGAACAGTACGAAGTGTTGTAAGCAAAACTGGATACTCCCTGGAACACATTACTGCCTGAGGACTTTCCCCAGCCGGCTTTCTCCGCTGCGACCTCCAAGGTTCTTTTTAGCTTTTTTGGATAGAGATCATCTCCTACCCAGGGATGGAACTTCTGGGGAACTATCTCGGCTTTGTCCAATAATTCGAGGCGAAATTGAACGGGATCCCGGCCTGCTTTTTCCGCTAATTCATCTATGAAGCATTCCAATCCCAACCCCCAGGGATGTGCAGCGACACTTCTCCAGGAAGCCCGGGGAAGCAAATTGCCGTTTTGATAGTCGATCCATTTGTGAAAAACAGCCGGCAGCCCGTAAGGGTAGGGACGGAATCCATTCGGTCGTTCCACAACTCCGTGATGGGAAAGGGCTAATGGATAGCCTCGTTCATCCAGGGCGGCGCTCCAGTATTCGGTTCGGAATGGATGATATTTATTGGTGCCGATGGTATCTTCGCGTGACCAGGTCACCTTGACCGGGCGCTTGACGATGTCGGATAAAATGACGGCTTCTTCGACATAATCTACGAAGTATCGCCTGCCGAAGCCGCCGCCGGAAGGTTGGTTGTGTACCGTGATAGCCGCAGGGGGTAATTCGGTCAATTCGGCTATTCGATCTCGTGTTAACTGGGGGGCCTGAGTACCAGCCCAGATCTCAACTTTGTATCCTTTGTGATCGGCCACTGCATTCAGCGGTTCCATACAGGCATTGACCTGGAAAGGCGACTCGTAGCGAGCTTCCAAAAAGCTTTTTCCTCTGCGGTAGGCTTGTTGGGCATCTTTTATATCATAGGTAACTTGTTGGGTATTATTCTTACTGTTTTCCAGTTCTTTTCTCAAATCGTTTTCAGTCTTACCCGCATTAGGACCTAAGTCCCATTGGATTTCGAGGGCTTTTTTCCCTTCAAAAGCTGCCCAGGTGTTCTCGGCGATAACGGCTACCCCAGGGCGAACCCCTCCTCGATAGTCCATAGCCTGGAGTTCTGTAGGCTCCATCTCGATGACATCCAATACGCCCGGGATGGCCCTGGCTGCTGCATCATCAAAAGAAAGCAGGCTTCCTTTCCAGACTGGGCAACGCTGGATGGCTGCATAGACCATTCCGGGTAGCTGCACATCTATGCTGTAGGGAAGCCTGCCTCGAATAATTTCCTGACTCTTACGACTTTGAACGGATCGACCGATGTATTTGAAGTCTTTTTTGTCTTTTAAGGACACCTCGTCCGGAGCGACTAAATCCTTGGCCATATCCAGCAATTGACCGAATTCGATGCTTTGATCGTTATTCTTGTGCCATACCTTCCCGTCTTCCGTGTAAAGCTGGTTTTTGTCGCACACCCACTTCTGCGCTGCTGCCTCCAATAATATTTCTCTGGTAGTGGCGGCTGCTTCTCGTAATGGCCCCCAGAGCATGCGCAAGCCGTTACTTCCCCCTGTATCTTGTAAATGATCGAATTTTTCTTCACTACCTTCGGCAAAAACGATGTTGAGGTCCTCCAGTTTAGCCCCTAATTCATCTGCCACGATCATGGAAAGCCCGACGGAGGTACCCTGTCCCAGTTCTGACTGGGAGCAGCTAAAGGTGATCTGGTTGTCGGTATCGATGCGGATAAAAAAGTTGGGCTCCCATTCAAAAGGATCCGGGTCTGCTTGCTTAGTGGAACAAGACAGGGGAATCAGGGTACTCAGGAGAACCCCACCTCCACTGATGCTGGATATCCGAAGGAAGTGGCGTCTGTTAAGCTTATTCATAATTAGCAGCTTTTTGAATGGCTTTTTTAATTCGGGGGTAAGTTCCGCAACGGCATAGATGGCCGTTCATCGCTCCTTGGATGTCTTCCTCGCTTGGCTTGGAATTTTTATCCAATAGGGCAATGGCCGCCATGATCTGTCCGCTCTGGCAATATCCGCATTGGGCGACATCCTCTTCGACCCAGGCTTTTTGCACCGGATGGAGCTTCTCGGAATTTGCGAAATGCTCGATGGTTTGGATACTTTTACCCTCGAAGGCTGATACCGGCAGGGAACAAGAGCGAATGGGCTCTCCGTCGAGTAGCACGGTGCAGGCTCCGCATTGTCCGATGCCGCAGCCGTATTTGGTGCCGGTCAGGCCGAGTAGGTCGCGCAGTACCCAGAGCAGGGGCATGCTTGCAGGCGCCTCAAGCTGATGTTGTTGGTTGTTGATTTTAAGGTTGATCATGATAATATTTTGTATTGCCTTTTTCTTTGTTTATGCAAATTTGTTGTGATGCTAGGCCCTCCTTCGTCCGCCTGAGATGCTTTTTACGCCTGTAGATCCGTGTATTGACCGGTAATAATTATACACTGGAACGTATTATTCAATTTATGTTAGGTGCTGCCCTGAAAGGGCTTTCTACTTATTGGGAGTTGTGTAAAAACTCGTTCCTCGTTTTTACCCACCCCCGAAAATTTTGTTTAGGAGGTTGTTTTAAGAAAAAAACGAAGTTTTTTTCTTAAAACAACCTCCTAAAAGAATATTATTGGTTGG
>JAUIKE010000151.1 GCA_030430845.1 Bacteroidia bacterium
TCAGGCGTGGGCTGAATTTGATACGCTTGGCGTTCAAAACAGCAGGCGTCGATTTTATAATAGCCCTTTGGAAACGGATTGAAGCTCAGTTTGCCGAGCTTCAACTAAAAACCATCGGGTAGAGTAGCTATTGTGAATTCCCGTATATTCAAAACTTAAATCATTTTGATCATAGGATAATCTGATTTCTTTTGATTTTATTTCTTCCAAATTGTAGGGCTCGCCATTTACCAGCAAACCGCTAATGATGGTATTGGGAGGAAAAGGGTTTCCATTCACTTCATCGGGGTAAAAAGCATACAGACTGTTGTTTCCACCAAAAAGAAATTGTCCATCCCTTCCCTTAATGTTCATGACGTGGAAATGATCTTGCGGCAAACCATCAGAGGTGAATTCTTTGGTCTTGGAGTCAAATTTTGAAAGGCCAACTCTGGTAGAAAGCCAGTAAATGCCTGGTTCTCCTGCAATGATACCCACCACCAGGTCATTAATGAGGCCATCTTCTGTTGTAAAAACCTCTTTGCTGCCATCCTCCGGATTGTAGTACGCCAGGCCCTGGCCCATGTTAGCAAGCCAATAAGCTCCCTTCCCATCTTCTACAAGCGCATTGACCTGATACCCTTCGAAGAAAGAAAGAAAGGTGTCCCTGTTAATATCGTATTGGTAAGATACCTTATGAGTAAAATCGTTTGCCCCAAAGAATTTCACTGCATTTTCTCCCACTAGCCATACGGTACTACCTTTTGTAGCGGTTGGAAAGCGATATTCTTTAAAAGTTTTGTTGTTTTTATCAAAACGAAAAATACTTTCTTCACCAGTATCCATCCAAAGAAACCCGTTGGCATCTTCAGCAATATCATATATGGTATAACTGAAATTGGTAGTGTCATCCCTTCTTATTGGATAGTGTTCGAAAATACCCGTGTTTGGGTCATACCGGTCTAATCCTCCTTTTCCATCTTCTCCGCCAACATTTCCACCCGTTCCAAGTCCAACCCATAATATTCCATCTTTATCTTCTAAAGTTGCCCGAACGGAATTATGTCCTATACTCTTTTCGTCATCTTTCTCATGGAGGAAGGTGGTGATCTTTCCCGACCTGGAATTTAACCGATGAAGGCCGTCATTAAGCGTGCTGATCCAAAAAATACCAGGATTGATAATTGATTCTGAACTCCTTTGAACCCCTTTTATCTCTGGATACATTTTAAATTTCCGGGAATAATTATCCATCTTGTAAAGTCCTCCACTTCTTTGATATCCCAGCCACAACTGGCCTTGCCGGTCCTCAAATAGGGTAGTGGGTACCTTCCTCAATGTTGATAGGTCATAATTGCTCAGCTCCTCTTTTGCAGGATTATATTGATTCAGGCCTATGCCTGTGATATGATAGACCGTTGCATCTACCGTTTGTGCTATTATCGGATCATTAGGGTTCAGGCCCATGTCAACCGAGCCTACCCAAATGTGCCCATTTCGATTCTGATGAAGTATATTAACTACCAGGGAATTCACATTATCTTTTAGGCCGGGTGGGGGAGCTTGAATGTAATCGAGCTGGTTGGAATTTGGCAAAATCCGGATAAATTCATCTGTTTCAGCAGTATAGTGATGCAGGCCGTTTTTTACCGTCCCAACCCAAATTTTGCCATTCTGGTCTTCTAATAGAGCGCTGATCCGGTTGTCTGTTAAACTATTGGGCCTGCCTGGCTCATTTTGAAATCTCTGTACGGCGCCTGTTTGCGGATTAAAACGGATCAGCCCTCCAGAGGTCGTATCTTTATTCCACAGCCCAATCCATATATTGTTTTGCTGATCAGTGAGTAATACATTCACAAAACCCTGCACAAGTGAATTAGGATCTTCCGGTTTTTCCAGATAGGGGATGAATTGATCGCTTTCTCTGTCGTATTTAAATAGTCCTTTACCTTGTCCGCCTACCCACAAATTATTATCCTTGTCTTCCGTGATAGCACTTATCCGCCCATGGGTAAGCGGCAGACGATAATGAGTGAAGCAGTCGCAATCCCTCTCATAGCGACTTAAATCATTGGTCGTGCTTGCCCACAGATCTCCCTGGCTGTCCACGTACACAAGCAATATTGGATTGTCTCCTAAATCTAATAAGCGATTACCGCTTATTGAGGTAGAATCATTTGGATCATTTCGATAAACTTTAGACTCATAGCCATCATACCTAAGCAAGCCATTGTTGGTACCAAACCAGAGGTAGCCTTCCTGATCCT
Organism: Bacteroidia bacterium; assembly: GCA_030430845.1. GTDB lineage: Bacteria > Bacteroidota > Bacteroidia > Chitinophagales > Saprospiraceae > JANQPA01. The sequence continues at coordinate 2,247 of JAUIKE010000151.1, forward strand.
GGGCAATGGAAAAAAAAGTATTAAATTCTTCTCCCTGTGCTTCTAATCGTACCTCTTGAAAATCTAAAAACGGAGTGGATTGAGCTGGTATTTGTATTGAAAAAAATAAGCTCGTGAAAACAGCAGAGGTTAAGGCAGCGAGTATTGTTGGAGGCAGCCTCATTGTAAATAGCTTTTTTTTTCCATGTTTAAGGTTTGAGTGTTTTAAACAAGTTACAGAATTTCTATATAAATGTAGTAGAGGTAGGGCGGCATAAAAACTGACAGAGTAGGGGAGGGAAATTTCAATTCACCTATTTTTTTGGTGCTGAAAAAAAAACTTACGAACTGTGAGGGGAAAATGAAAATTATAAAAACAGAACTTGGATGAGGAAGATGGAAATTGAAGGGTAGAAGTCTCGAAAGCTCTACTTAACATAATATAAATTATAGGCAAAAACATAAAGAAAAAATAATACGCCGCTCATCCTATAGAATTGCTTCTACCAATAAGATTAGCGCTTTTATCGTTATCCTTACATTCACCTGGTAACTGTTCACCTATAACTGATAACGCACATGAACCGGAATTTGGGCTACTTCCTTATCCTGATACTGATCATCAACATTCTGGGTGCTGTATGGCTGCTCAATTCAGTACAGCGCTCCAGGCAAGCCTACGAGCAACAAATACAAGCTCAGGAAGCAAGTATCCTTGAATTACAGGCGAACTACCATAATCTTGAAGATTCTGTCGCTTTTAAGGATTCCGTCATCTCTCCAGCTGAAAATTCTTTTTTCCCATTCACTCAAACAATTTGGTTCAAAAACAAATTGTTTGATGTCTGCATTGTAGACACAAAAACGTGCAACATAGAATTGTTCCTCCAGGACGAAAATGGAGCCCCTCTCCTATCGTTCGACCGCCTGGCAGATTTTCTGGCATCTCGGCAGAAAGAAATGCTTTTTGCCATGAATGCCGGCATGTATCAGCCTGATTATCAAGCACAAGGACTGTTTATTTCCAAGGGGAAACGCCTGCAGCCGCTGGATTTGAGCAATGGCCAGGGGAATTTCTATCTTAAACCCAATGGTGTATTTGCTGTTTCTCAGGACAAAACGGCCAAAGTAGTCAGCAGTGAAGCCTACTCCGAAGCTACCGAGAATGTATGGCTGGCCACCCAATCAGGTCCCATGCTGGTGATCAATGGAAGCATTCATCCTGCTTTCAGGGAAGGTTCGTCGAATTTAAATATACGCAATGGTGTGGGAGTCCTATCTTCCGGAGAAGTGGTATTCGCCATTTCACGCCAGGAAGTTAATTTTTTTGACTTTGCGAGTTTATTCAGAGACCGGCTAGGCTGTGACAATGCCTTATACCTGGACGGCGTAATTTCAAGAATGTATGCGCCCGCTATCGGGCGAAATGAATTGGGCGGGCAACTTGGCCCCATGATCGCTGTCTTTAAGTCCAAAGCGCTAAATCAATAAAAGGAACGAGCAGGAGAAAATATTCACCCTGCTCAGCTCGTTTCCAAAATAACCTAATTGACTCAAAATGTCACGAAACCAGAACCTATTCCTATGCTGCTGGGCCATTTTCCTGTCGCTCCCCTCCTATGGGCAATTTATTTCTTCGAAGCTTGACAGTGCGGCGCAGGTTCAGGACACTAACTTCCTGCACACTTTTCCTTTCCCTGAATACGTCCAATTCCTCTCTGAAGCGACTCCTGCAAACCTGGTCAAAGACATCGATTTTTTAGACACTCACCAAGGCCCGGTTGATCTTTTTCTGGATTCGATCCATGCCCTTCAGATGCAATACGTTGTTGAAAATCCCAAGGATTACGATTATCTGCTTAAACAGTTGAGAATGGGTGAAACATTACTCCAGTTAGACGGTATAAAAAAAGGTTTCATTTTCCCAGCTTATGGCGACTTAATGCTTCAAAGCCTGAGCACTCATCTGGATAAAGGATTGTCAAATCAATTATATAAACCTTCTGATGAAGAGCTTCAGTACCTTGTCAGGCGTCTCAGAGAAAATAAATTTTTCGTTAACGTACCTGTCAGCGATTGGCAAAAAGGACTTGATCACCTGAAAAGCGGTAATTTGGGCTATCTGATTCGAAAAGTACGGCTGAAACAGCCTCTCCTATTTTATGGCAGCATTTTAGGGTTCTTTCTCTTTACTGTTGCAGGTGTTTTAATCATCAGGAGAAGAAAAATGCAACTACCCCAAAAACTAACAAACTAATAAACCTGATAACTATAAATATCCAGCTATGCGTTCATATTTTTCACTCATCAGTCTACTGGCCTTCATTCCCTTATTGGTGCCTGTATCGAATAACCATCAACCTACAGCTATCGACCCGGAGCCCCTTATGGCACCGGAAAGCTTGTCTGAAAACCTCTACAAGAGTTTTTTCGATGAAAAAGTAAAAGCCTACAAAATTGATTATGACTCTGACTACATCGGCCAATCCATCTGGATCAGCCGTTCTGAGAAGAAGATCAATGCCAAATACTTTGCCTACAAACAATTTGGCAAAAGTATCCACGATCGGTATTCAGAGTGGAAGGAAGGCAAAAAAATGGTGTTGTCCTGTAGTGGTGCTTATACCTACAGTAAGAGTGACGAATACCCCACCGGTATAACAGTTGACAATGGAAACCTCGTTAATCGAAGCATTCGTGACGACATGGATGCCCTGGTCTTGGTCTATGCCACCGGAGGTATTGCGGTATCCGATCTTGATGAAGGAGATCTCTACCTGGGAAGCCTCAAGAAAAGAGTGAACATCCGGGATAGAAACGACAAATACGAATTCCTGAGCTGGGCCGAAGAAGAACAGGCCACTGTATTTCAATCACATTTGCTAGCCTACACGAATAATCTTCGCATCGGAGAAGAAAGCGAAGATGATCGGGCTCACCGTCGCATACTGGCCTTGGTGAAAGATAAAAAAGGAGAATTATTTCACGTCATCTTCAATATTCGGGAAGATGTGTCTTTGTATGATATCTCCTATACCCTCTTTCACTATTTAAGAAATAAGGATAACAATGTAATTGCCATGGTCAACCTGGACACTGGTGCCTATGATATCCTTGAAGTATACGATGAAGATAATGACCGTATTGACGGCATTCATGGAGATCGCAGTTTCAGCATACGGAAGGCGACGAATTTGATCACCTATTACTTTGAAGATTAACCCTGCCAAACAGGGCCACATCGCTTTACGATGTTTGGTATTCAGCCTTTAGGTTGACTACATTTTATGTGTAAATACTTTAGCTAATGAAGTTTCAGTGTAAACACTAAAAACCAAACATCGTAAAGCGATGTGGTCCAATATCAGGTGCAGCTCAATGAAATTTTTCTTGTCATTACAAAAGCGCTTAAGTACAAAATTGTCGTCTATATGAAAATCAACCTGGCCATTGTTCTTGTCCTGCTGCTAACGGCATCCGCCTGCAGTATGTTCATCCCCGCTTCCACAAAAGAAGCGATGGCCAGGTCTGAACGGGAAGTGGAAAGACTGAAAAAGGAGTTGAAAATTCTGGAGGCCAGTATTCAGCAACTCGAAGCGGAAAAACAAAAAGATCTCGCCATCAAAACGGTTGCCAATCAATGGACGCCCTTAGATTCCATGCAGCGAGTGGACAGCCTGATGCGCCATTTCGTCCATCAATTGTTTACGGCCTCCCCTATCGCTCAATACCCGATCCGACTGAATATGTTCGATAATTCTTTCGACGCTTTTGTGGTAAAGGTAAAAAAGAGCGATCTCCGTTTTTTCTGGAACCATCCCGATACCAGTATAGCCTACCGAAATTTTTATCAGCTTAAACATACAGCGGAAAAGAAATTTGACAGGGAACTCATTTTTGCCACCAATGGCGGTATGTTTGAGCCTGACGGCTCGCCCAAAGGACTGTACATCGAAGCAGGCGACACCCTCGTGCCCCTGGACACGATTAGCGGCCGCGTTGGCTATCTTAATTTTTACCTGCAACCCAATGGGGTCTTCTACATTGACCCGGCCGGCGCTGCCCATGTGATGACCACTCAAAAGTTTATACAGAAAAATCCTGAGGCTCAATACGCGACCCAATCGGGCCCTATGCTTGTCATTGATAACAAAATACACCCTGCTTTCACAAGAGGATCACGTAACAAGTACATCAGAAGCGGCGTCGGTATCATCGACTCCGACCACATTGTTTTTATCATTTCTAATAAGCCTGTTAACTTTTTTGATTTCGCTACCCTTTTCCGAGACTATTTTGGATGCTCAAACGCACTGTACCTGGATGGAGCTATTTCTAAAATGTATCTACCGTCTTTAAAACGCGAGAAACTTGATGGGAATTTTGGTCCTATCATTGGTATTATGGATACTATTTCTCACAACTAAGAGTGGACCAGTGGTCCATCATATATCTCTTAGTTGTTCATTCCAAAAACACACTATCATGAAAACTAAAGCAATCTTGTCTCTACTACCTCTCTTATTCCTTTCCATCTGTCTTTTTTCACAAGCAGTGACAGATGGACTTGTTGCTTACTATTCATTCAGTAAGGCCGCCGCTAAAGATGAAAGCGGGAAGCTCAACCATGGTACCCTTGTAGGGAAAGTGAAGCCGGTGGCGGACCGTTTTGGTAATGACTGTAGCGCCATGCACTTTGATGGAGGCGGCTACATTGTGGTGCCCTCCTCCCCTAGTCTGGAAGCACCTGATCGTGAAGTGACCATCACGGCCTGGTTCATGCTCGAACCCGGCTCGATCGACGCCCGTACACAGCTCGAATGGGTTACGGTTGTATGCAAATCGGACCGGCGCTCTGAGAATGACGATGCGCCTCAATACCGCCTGCAGTTGACCGAACGGACCATCAGTTTGAATACGGAGTTTACCGAAGAGATGAACGAATCCTGGGAGCTGAACAAGTGGTATTTCGTCGCCATGACGTATAATGGAAGTTCCGTCAAAGCTTATCTGGATGGAAAGCCGTTTTTCTCTTTCCCCTATTTTGGAGCACTTGATAAAACCTCCGCTCCGCTGGAGATCGGAAGAGATATGCCCGGCAATCAGGAATATTTTGTAGGCACGCTGGACGACATCCTGATCTTCGACCGGGCCCTCAACGAAAAGGAAATTCAAAAGTTATTCAAAGATAAATCCAATAAAGTACTCAACTATATTCCTTGTCCGGAGGAGGAAAGTAATGAACCTATTCGTCCTTCCCAGCCGCTGAGAAGGACGGAACCGGAGCCCGAATCTCCTGCCCCGCCGGCTGATTTCCCTCAAATTCAGCAACCTCCGGCTCCAGAACAAGAACCAAGCGAGGATCCATTTCGGCCTAATGAGCCGACCGCTCAAAATCCACCTCCACAGGAGGACTTGCCAAACTTAGATACGGAATCCGGCACCCCCTCAGGAATGATTCCCGGGAAAGAGATGATCTGGAATGGAGATACGGTCATGTTACAAGAGACTGTGGTGGTAAAAAGTCCGAATATTACTATCTACCCATATGACCACCGAAAAGAAGATGGGGATATCATTTCTTTAAACATCAACGGCATTTGGTTGATGGAGCATTACTCTCTCCGTTTGTATGGTAAAGATGAAAAAAGGGCTAAACTTTCTGTCATCCCTAACCAAGAGAATTACCTGATATCTAAAGCCTGGAATCTGGGAGACATCCCTCCCAATACTTTAACCCTCGAAATAGATGATGGAGTGGGTGATGTGCAAGTGGTTACGATTGAGTCGGAAATTGGTAAAAGTGGAGCCATAAAAATCATTTATACTCCTGATAAATAGATATAATAGGGGCTGTCTCACCCGCCTCAGGCAGATTCGCCACCCCTTAAAAAGAATTATATGGGGCTACTCATAACGACGAAGGAGTTATGAGTAGCCCCATATGATTCTTTTACTCCTCCTCTCCTCTACAAGAACGAACTGCCCGTAAATAATCCAGTCGATTTTTGAGTACGGCAGTGGTTCCATCTTCGAATTCTACTGTGAACGGAAAGACCAGTCTTGGTCTTTTGCGGGAATTGGGATTATGATCCATCCATAAGTTGACGGCTTCCAGGAAGTGCTCCCTATCCTCCACTCTTAATTTTCTTCCTCCCGGAAATTCTACGATAGCAGGGAAGACCACCTTAAAGCATTTGTTCTCTGCAATAAATTCCCGGCATTTGTCAATCACCTCTTGTAATTGCTCGAAGTTTTCGACGGTGATGACCGTCTCGTCATTCAGGGCAATGGAGAAGGGATACTTGATCTCAACCTTATCTCCATCACGAGGGTGGCTGAACAACCAGCGGTGAACGGCCAATCTAAAGGCTTCTTCTCCATCTACCTCCTTCTCCGTTCCGTCGGGAAAGACAACGGTAACGGGGAAGATCAAGCGATAGCAAACCAGGCGAGGATAAGGCAGGCGGAATCGATTGGTACAGCGATACACAATGCTTGCCAGGTCCATCAGGTCCTCAACAATAATCACTTCATCATTAGGTAGCTGAACTCGATACGGGAATAGAATGCGTGGGCGTTCCTCAGAGTCTGGATTAGCCTTTTTCCAGCGGTAAGCGATCCGCTTCAGCGAGGCCAGGTCTTCGGCGACTACTTTCGTTTCGTCAGGTAATTCTACCGTCAGAGGAAATACGAGGTTAAAACATCTGGCGAGCCGACGGCGCCATTTTCCACCACTCTTCGGTGTAGGGCCTTCGAGTTCTCCTGTTTCGATTTCGGATGGGGCAAACAGGGCTACGGTACCGTCGTCCATGATGTCGACGACTTCATCGGTGGTGATTTCTTCGATGGCTTCTTCTTCTAAGATTGGTTCGGCCACATTTTCTTTTTCGCAGGATGTGAACAGCATTCCAGATAAGAACAAACCTATCAGACTGAATTGAAAAAAGCGGGATAACATAATTGTTGATTTTTGGTTTTTTAATGAATATTTCAACCTGATAAGCCAGGGGAATGAGTTTTGTACTCACTTGGTGGGAATTTTTTTTTATTTTTTTTGGGGTGTCGCTGCGTTGCAGCTCGACATACGGCGATTTATATCAGCCGGGGGCACCCGCCCCCGGCTATGAAGCTGTCGCGACTACGTCGCTTAAGATAGGACTCTAGGTCGAGTTTAAGCTGCGAAGCAGCGGCAGCTTCATAGCCGATAGCGCCAGCTATCGGCTTTTAAAAATGCCGTATATCGAGCTGCAGCGCAGCGACACCTATCCCCTCTTCATTAAACCCCCATCTCATTTTGAAGTCTAAAACCAAAAATTAGTTAATTCCCCATATCTTTATATCGAAATAAATCCAATTCATGACCGAACTCGACCATTGGGAAGCCTTGCGACAGGGGCAAAAACAAGCCCTCGAAGCCCTCTACAACGAGCATGTAGAGCTCCTCTACCAGTATGGTTGCAAATTCACAAGCGATGAGTCCCTGGTCAAGGATTGTGTGCAGGACCTTTTCATCGAGCTTTGGAAAAATCATCAAGGGCTGAGTTCCACCACTTCCGTGAAAAAATATTTGCTCGCCTCCATCCGCCGAAAGATTATCAAGGTTTTAAATAAAAACAAAAGATGGCTCTTCTCTGACCAAATGGAAAAGGTAAACTTTCAACTAGAACCGGCAGCAGAGGAGGCGATCGTCAAGGAAGAAACCAATACGGAAAACATACGCCTCGTTAAGGAAGCGCTGGAGGGACTCAGCAAGCGACAAAAAGAAGTCATTTACTTAAAATATTATGCGGACCTGGATTATGAAGAAATCGAAGAGATCATGGACATCAATTATCAATCTTTGCGAAATCTGGTATCCAGGGCTCTAAAAAAAATGAAAGAAAACGTAGGCAATCTGGCCGTTTTGTGGCTTTTTGAAAATTTTATCACTTTTTTTGATTACAAAAACGGCCTGACGGGCTTATAGAATTAGAAGTTGTTTTGGGAATGAAAGCATATGAAACATATAATGCCGTAGATTTTGCTCAGGACCAGTCCTTTATCAGATGGGTCCAACAAAAAGAAGGAGCAAATGAATCGTTCTGGGAACGATGGCTTGTCGAGCATCCCGACCAAAAAGCCGTCGTAGAAGAAGCCAGACGAATGGTGCTTTCTTTCCAGTTTCAGGAGAAAAAACTCCATGAAGCAGATAAAAATGAAATGTGGCAAAATATTGCAGCGGCGGCTGAAGAAGAGGTTAAAAATAAAGGCGTCTTCCAGCTTTTACCACGTCGCTGGAGCTACGCCGCGGCTGTGTTGATATTGATCGTAGGGGCTACTTTGTGGTGGTCTGTATTGCCTGGCACCCATGTACGTACCGGCAAAGCTGAATTCGCTGCTCATACCCTGCCGGGGGATTCTCAAATAAATTTGAATGCCTCCAGCAAGGTTTTTTATAATGAAAAAAAGTGGTCAAAGGAACGAAAGGTGAGTCTGAAAGGAGAAGCCATGTTTGATGTGAAGAAAGGCACCCGCTTTGTAGTAGAAACCCCATCAGGAATGGTAGAAGTGTTAGGCACTCGCTTTAATGTGCTTGATCGGGGGGGGCATCTTAGAGTAGAATGTTTCTCCGGCCGGGTAAGAGTTAGCTCAGGCAGCCAACAGATCATACTCGAGCCTGGTGAAAGCGTCGATTTCAGGAACCAACAGATGCATAATCAATCCTTTGATCTGGAAGAGAAAAAGATTTGGCAAGACGGCTTTTTTGAGTTTGAGGACGCCACTTTCGAAGAAGTCTTTGAGGAAATGGAACGGCAGTTTGATATTAAAATCCAGGCCGGTTCAGAAATACGAGCCCTACCCTATCACGGCTTCTTCGACAGCTCTGACCTCGATGAGGCCTTTGAAATAGTTTGTTTTACGCAGGGCTTACAATATGAGCAAATAAAACCAGGCGTTTATCGGGTTACGCAATAGGACAAAAAATAATCCCGATCACGAACAGTGAACATGAACAGAATTTTCCAAAAAACAATCCTACTTTTTTGCTTATCGATCATAAGCCTGCCACTCTTTTCTCAAAAAACCAATATTCAAATAAAACACGAATTCGTCAATGCCTCCCTGCAGGAAGTCCTGCAGTGGATAGAGGATCATCACCCGGTGAATATTGCTTATAGCGAGGAGGCTATCTCCGGAATCAGGATCAACGATTATTTTGACCATCTCTCCCTGGAAGCCTTCCTGGAAAAAATACTGGAAAACACCTCGCTCACCTACCGCCTGCTCCGAGAGGATCGAATACTCATTGGGCCTATCGAAGAATTGTCGCTTTCCAGCTCCCCCAAAGATGAACAGACCCGATTAATCCACGGAAAAGTATTTGCTCCCAACGGCCAGCCTTTAGTAGCCGCTAACCTTTACCATGAAGAGAGCCAGACGGGCACCTACACCAATGAAGAAGGCCTCTTTGAATGGCCCGAAAAATTAACGGGAGATTCCATTCTTATTGAAGTTTCGTACCTGGGGTTTGAAAAAAAACTGGTAGCCGTCAGCGACCCAGCACAGGTCCTGGCAATCGAATTGACGCCTTCTCCCCAGTTTTTTCAGGAAATTGAAGTGGTGGAACTTTTGCCTGCTCCAGCTATAGATACTCAGCTAGTTTGGAGCAATGATCACCGTTCTTCCTTTTCTCCTGCCTCTTATTTACCGGGCGGGCAAAACATATTGATTGATTACGCTCCCGGAATTGCCATTGTCGGTCAGGAACATCAAGCAGCTCGATTGAATATCAGGGGCGGGAATACCGATGAAAACCTGATCGTACTGGATGGTATGACGCTGTATAATGTCGATCATTTTTATGGTTTCTTTAGTGCTTTGCACCCTGGTATTGTTAATCAAGTCCGAGTGCACAAAAACACCTTTCCCATCGAGTACAACGGTAGAAGCTCCAGCATCATTGAACTAAATCCTGCTTCAGATGCCATGCTGAATTCGGGAAAAAGCAGCCTGGGTGTAGATCTCATTTCGGCAAATGGACTGTTGAATATTCCTCTATCCAAAAATATGTCATTTAAAGCAGCAGGCCGATTAACGCATCAGGACATAGCAAATACGCCTTTTTTCCAACTAGCCACTCCCGATCCGCCGGAAAGCAAAATCAACATTCCGGAAGAAAATAAACGTGCAAGCGTCATCAACATCAGCCCCGAGTTTCGCTTTAATGACTTGTATTTGACCTGGCAATGGACGCCGGATAAGGATCATTTTATCAGCGCAAGCGTATTCTCTGGTCTCGATCAGTATGAATATCAATATAGGGAATCCTACATCCTGCCTTCTACCGTCGGTCGGCAAATCATTACCGAACAGGGGACCGAACGGATGGATTGGAGAAACACCGCTTATGGTCTTCAGTTTAGGAAAAACTGGAGTGCTCGCTTTCAATCTTCCCTAAATGCTCATTACTCTACTTATCAGACTGAGAGAGAAGAAGGTTTTACAGTCATACAAACCTTTAGAGAGCAGGACCGGGTCCGGGCAGCTCCCCGTTCCAATAAATTGAATGACATACAAGGCATTCGATTGAGTCAGAAAAATCAGTGGCAATTGTCAGACCAGTCAAGACTGGATTTTGGCTACACTTATTTGCAGGAAAACACAGGTTTCGGGATCGATAATTCCAATGGTCTGGAATCCAGAAACATAACCAAAGAGAATGAGGCCTTCACGCAAAGTATCTTCCTTCAGCATACCTGGCGTCCTGTAAAAGCCCTGGAGTTACAAACAGGCCTGAATGTGCAACGCTACAACCTGTTGGATGGCTGGTTTGGCTCTCCGAGGGTTCAGGCCAGAATTTCTGCAAGTGATCAGCTGAGTTTTAAGGCGTCCTGGAGTATTTACCAGCAATTTCTACGGCAACTATACCACGAAGATGTTTTTGGGAAAAACCAGGCCTTTTGGGTATTGGCTGGATCGAAAGGAATATTACCCAACCGGACTATGCCGCATATTAGCGCTCAAAATTGGATGCTGGGAATGAGCATCGCTCCCAAAGGTTGGTACTTTGATATAGAGTTCTACCAAAAAAACAGGACCGGCATTGTGGAATACACCCTACGCCGGCCCGGATTCAATCAGGATGGTGTCATTACAGAACCCATCTTCGGCTTTTTCCAGGGAGGGGGGAAAACACAGGGAATGGATGTTTTATTGGAAAAAAGAGGGAAACATTATAACAGCTGGATCGCCTACACTTTGAGTAAATCTACCCATCAATTGCAAGGCGTCAACTTCAATCGCCCTTATCCTGCTCCTGGGGATAGCCGCCATCAGCTTCGCTGGGTAAATCAATTTAAATTAAAGGAACGTTGGTTATTCAGTTTCAACACAGTTTTTGCCACCGGCCTACCTTACCTGGACTACAGCCAGATCCGCGAGATCCCGCCCAACCGACGGCAAGTCCCTTACGATCGATTCATTAAACGATATAAGTCCTATTATCGGATGGACCTCAGTGTGAATTATTCCACTCAGCTCGTGGGACTGGACACCCAATTGGGCTTTTCCATTTTCAATTTGTGGAACCGGAAAAATGTCAAATACCAGCAGTTTGTTTTTTCCTTGGAAGAAAACGAAGAAAACCCGGTCCAGGGGACGGAGTTAGAGTTGTTGCCTAGGATCTGGAATGTAAGTCTGGAGGTTAAGTTTTGAAAAAAAACCAATAGCCCCGTGCTTATTGGCGTTAAAAAAAATAATCGCCTAATCGGACAGCAAGCTTCAGCTTGCCAGGAAAGCGAGCTTTAGCTTGCTTAAATTCGGCGGTTAAAAATTAAACGCCAATTAGCTCGGGGACGGTAGATGACCGTTAAATCATTGATAGTTTTCAGGAGCCTTTCTAGCCTTCGTAGCTTGCTCAAAGGCATAGCCCATCTTCAGCAACTTGTCTTCCTCAAAAGGCCGTGCAATGAAGGTCAGTCCAAAAGGACGCCCCTCTTCATTGTAACCCATTGGAATAGTCAGGCAAGGCCATTGAGCCATAGCCGCCAGGCCGGCATTGTAATTGTTGACGGATAATATCGCATTCAAATTATGTTCCTGCATCGGTTTTTCGAGCGCTTCCCCACCCTTTTGTTTGTATTCCACCTTCATGATCAGGAACTCTTCTTCGCTGATGTCTTCGGTTACTATACCCTCGAATAAGGCTTGACCGTAAGGGATTCGGTTGAGGGTATCTTCCAGATTGAATTCAACTACATCAGCTACTGTTTTCACCGTGATGTTATCAGAAGCATGCGCTTCCAGATATTTTGGTAGATCTACTTTCATGTCGGCATTTAGAAAAGTACCAAAACCTTCAAAGCTCACTCCATCAATTTGAATATGAACGGTATCTGCTCCCAGATCAGCTAATTTCGCTACTGTCAAGGCATACAAAGAATCCTGAAGAAATTGCTTTTGCACGCCGAAACGGATGCCGTCCAGGCTGGCTGAGCTTAATTCTTCCCAGTATGTTTTATTCTTGGGGTTATCTTTCGTGGCTGGATCGGCCGGATCTTCTCCACTCAAGGCGGATAAGAAAATGGCATTATCGGTTACATTTCGAGTCATGGGGCCAGGAGTATCCAGTGTGCTCGAAATAGGTACTATCCCATCCCGACTTAGCAATCCGATAGTCGGCTTTAAACCTACGACGCTATTGGAACTAGAAGGAGAAAGAATGGACCCGGAGGTTTCCGTTCCCACTGCCGCCACGGCATAATTGGCCGCCATGGAGGTACCGCTACCAGCGCTGGAACCGCCTGTGTCATGGATCTTTCTTCCATAAGGATTCAGGGTTTGTCCACCCATGGCACTTTGTCCGTTCGGGCATCGGCATAAGTAATTAGCCCACTCACTTAAGTTGACCTTTCCAAGAATGATGCCTCCCTTTTCCTTGATTCTTTCAACAATAAAGGCATCCGAGGCCATATTACCCTTTAAAGCCACTGCACCGGCCGTGGTAGGCATGCCTTCCGCACCGATGTTATCTTTTAACAAAACCGGCATGCCGTAAATGGGGTGATCATCCTCTGACTTATTTTTGTCTCTTTGACGGGCCTCCTCCACGGCATTGGGATTGATGGCAATAATGGTGTTCAGAGTCTTATCTCGGTCGTTCTCAAATTGGACGATCCGGTATAGGTACCACTGAACCAACTTTTCGTAGGTCAGCTCTCCGGAGCTGATGTGCCCCTGGATGGTCGGGATGTCTTGCTCAAAAATGAGTGGCTTAAGCTCCTGATAATCCTCCTCTCCGAAATACAAGATCTGATCCTGCACGTCTTTCCATATCTCGTTTCTATCGGAGTTGCGAGACTGGATGAATTTATAGCGCATTCTCCTCGATTCATGCTCCTGCTGGGCGGCTAACTCCTCCGTTTCATCGTAAGGCTCCCAGGGCGGGATGATGGTTTTGGGTTCCGGTTTGCAGGAAAAAACGAATAGCAGTAAAATAATCAGTCCTTTTCTCATGAATGTTGTATTAGTTGAGTGGTTTTAATCATTTGAAAACAAATATATTAACCTCTTAAAAGGAACAAAAGTAAATTTGAATTTTGTCTCCTTTTCAGGGATGGCACTATTTTTCACAATTAAATCTAATTCATCTCCATTTGCGTGAATTACCCAATTCAAGCTTACCTCGCCAAATTGGGAATTAAAAGTAGCATTGTCACCTTCTAATGCAAAAGTGTGAATATTGTTGAATTTAGGTCCATCAATTTTCTTCTTTTTCACACAAGATCCATCCTCTGGGGTCGATTTCATAATCCATTCCTTTTACCTTTATTTTCCCATTCCCACCTTTCATTTTGACGGTTTTCAGCTTTCCTCCCACCTTGACTTGCACCGGCATCTCAAAAGGAATGTTTGATTGAATGAGCCAACTGAGTTTTAAAGCTTTGCCATCAAAGCTTGACTTAAGAATAGGTATTTCTTTGTACATCAGATAATTATGAAAAAACCATTCAAGTGATTTACCATGTAGCCTTTCGGCAATTTGTTGAAATTCATCCGTGTCGGATAGGCGGCACTGGCTACCGTCGGTTACCTTTTCCATGGCCGGATCGGGATAGGCCATCCGACGGAGCGCTTCGTACATTTTTTCTTTCCCTAGTAAATAGCGCAAACTATGTAAAATTGCCGCTCCTTTACCGTATACATCCGAGTGGTAGCCTTCTCTGGCTGAAATGGGCCCGGTTTCGGATAGGACCACCGGTTTTTTATTCTGTGCCCCTTTTAAATATCTAGAGGCATATTGGTGATAGGTTTCCTCCCCTTTCAGGTCTTCCGCGTAGAGTGATTCGGTATAGGAAGCGAAACCTTCGTGTATCCACCAGTCTTTCCAGTCTCGGCAAGTGACCATATTAGCAAACCATTCATGGGCGAGTTCGTGGAAGTGAAGAAAATCAAAACCGTATTCGTTCAGGCGAAAATCGTTGCCATAGGCGATGATGGATTGAGTTTCCATGCCGTAGTAAAAGGTTTCGGCTACACCATATTTGTCAGCCCGAAAAGGATACGGACCCAGTAATTTTTCCAGAAAAGCCAGGTCTCTTTCAAAATATTTCAAATGCTCCTTGGCCTGCTCATAGTGCTCAGGAATGGTATAAAAAACAAAGGGGAAGGTATCGCCACTGACACTATTAAAAGTCGTTTGAACGGTCTTATAAGGCGCAATATTCAGCGTAACCGCATAATTATTCACCGGAGTGGAAATGAACCAATGGTGGGTATTCGTTCCGTCATCGTTTTCACTGATACCTCGAAGATGCCCATTCATGGCTACAGTGAGGCCTTTTTCAACCGTTATATTCATGGCCATGCTATCTGTTTCGTCGGAGGGGTGGTCCTTGCAGGGCCACCAGATGTCAGCTCCGTTTAGGACAGACACATTGCCTACCCAGGGCTTTCCAGAAGGTGTCTCAGCCCAGAAAAAGCCGTCTGCCCAGCCGTATTTCCGAGGATTTTCTACGGCCAGGGGATGGCCTGAATAGTATACTTTCACGGTAACTTCCCTGCCCTTTTCTAAATTCTCTCCCATGTAAATGTGAAGCTCGCCGCCTTGCCGTTCCCATAAGGTGGTAGTTTCCTGTCCATCTTTATTAAACCAATTGATCTGGCTGACATCAAAGGTGGTATCTAAATCCAGGATGATCTTATCGTGATCTTCCAAGGCGGTGTAGCTCACTGCCAGGCTGCCCTCAATCCATTGTTTGTCGATATCTACTGTTAGAGATAGGTCATAATAATGCACATCCATACGGGCCTGTTCAGCCAGAAGCGATCCGCCGGAATCGTAGATGGGGCGTTGGGAAAAAAGGGAGGTGGTTAAGAGTGAACAGAATAGAAAAAGTATATTTTTCATAGGAGCGATGATGATGGTTTTCATCACCTAAGAAAAGGAAAAGCTGGTAATTAACCTAATTTTGGTTGGAAGGGAAAAATATCGGGTATTTACCAATTTGACCATTTTACTAGATAACGGGGTTGTGTAGAAAGTAAAAGGTAGCCACCTGAGCCGTGTTAGAACAACTTCAACTGCACATCCTTAAACTGATAATGTAACTCAAGATCATATTCCGGCTTGGTTTTTCCTTCAAAATATAACTTGCGGGCTAACTGGATCTGCTGCCTAATGATCTCTGCGATCCGGCCCTCCCCGCTCATCCGGGTACCGAAGCGACTGTCGTTGAGCTGCCCGCCATGGCAATCCCGGATGCGGTTCAGTATGCGCTCGGCGCGGTCGGGAAAGCTTTTATGGACCCAATCTTCGAAGATCTCTGCCACATCCCCATTCAAGCGAACCATGGTGTAGGCGATCGAACGAGCGCCGAGTTCGGATACCACTCTGGCCATATCTATGATCTCGTGGTCCGTCAGGCCCGGAATGATCGGCGCCAGCATGACATTGACCGGAATGCCGTTATCTGCCAAGGTCTTAATGGTATGCAGTCGCCTTTTAACAGAGGCCGTTCTGGGCTCTAAAAAGCGCCTCACCTGCTCATCCAGGGTAGTGAGAGAAATAGAGGCCTTCACTAAACGATGCTCGGCCATCTTTTTCAGTATATCCAAATCACGAAGGATCAGTTCATTTTTGGTAATGACCCCCACCGGATGACGGTACTTCCAGAGAACCTCCAGGATCTCTCGAGTAATACCCAACTCTTTTTCAATCGGCTGATAACAATCTGTATTCCCCGACAGCATGATGGGAATCGGCTCCCAGTTTTTGTGTCGGATCTTATTCTCCAATAGCTGAGCTGAATTTTTCTTCACTAAAATCTTTTGCTCGAAGTCAATACCCGCGCTGTACCCCCAATAGTTGTGTGTATTTCGTGCATAACAATACACACACCCGTGCTCACAGCCCTGGTAGGGATTTAAACTATAGGCCATCCCGATATCCGGACTATCCACTTTATTGAGGATCGTCTTGGGATAGACCTCAATGTATTGGGTTTGTACCACATCGCTCCTATCTGGTGGACAGTCATCATAATGCTCATGAAAACGATTGGCGGGATTGATCTGGGCTCCCCTACCCTTGATGTATTCGGTCATATTTGGAGGTTGATTGTGCTTTGGAAGTGTGTTTAAAACAAAAATAAGGATTTTAATTTAAATTTAAAACAAATTGTATTTAAATAATGCATGCCGCCTGCCCGCAGCTCAACTACGTCATTTTATTAGCCTGCGGTGCCAACCGCAGGCTAATAGCTGTCGCCGCTCTGCGGCTTTTGTATTAAAAGCCGCAGAGCGGCGACAGCTTCTAACACTCGGGTGCCAACCCGAGAGATCTACCCCAAAACCCACAAAAAGTGAAAAAATATCTCTAAATTCCCATCACCAAAAAAGGATAATATGAAACTCAACAGAAAGACCTTTCTCAAAGGCCTGGCTATAGGAACGATCTCTTTACCTGTCGCACTTCGGGCTCTTATGAGCACCGGCCATGCACAGGACAATAGTGATTCGGGCACGATCAGCTCTAAGAAATATAATTGGAAAATGGTGACGACCTGGCCACCCAATTTCCCCATCCTAGGAGAGGCATGCCAGCTTTATGCCGATTTGGTGAACCAGATGTCAGGAGGTCGAATTGAGATCCGTGTGTATGGAGGAGGAGAACTCGTGCCGGCCCTGGAGGCTTTTGATGCGGTCCGATCCGGTGCGGCAGAAATTGGTAGCGGTGCTTCTTATTATTGGGCAGGAAAGGCGCCTGCTGCGCAATTTTTTGCATCGGTTCCCTTTGGGATGAATGCCCAGCAGTTGAACGCCTGGATCTATGGCGGTGGCGGACTAAAGCTTTGGGAAGAACTGTATCGCGATTTCGGTCTGGTGCCGATGGCCGGAGGAAATACCGGTGTTCAAATGGGCGGCTGGTTTAACCGGGAAATCAACAGCCTGGATGACCTAAAAGGACTGAAAATGCGGATTCCGGGCCTTGGAGGAAAGGTATTGGAAAAAGCCGGTGGTGCTCCGGTTTTGTTAGCCGGAGGAGAAATTTATACCGGCTTGGAAAGAGGGGTGATCGATGCAACCGAGTGGCTGGGGCCTTTTCATGACTCTATGATGGGCTTTCAGGATATTGCAAAGTATTATTACACCCCTGGTTGGCATGAGCCCGGTACGGCTCTTGAGTTTTTCCTCAACAAAGGCCAATATGATCGTTTACCAGCTGACTTGAAGGCTATTACACGTTCGGCAGCCGGGCATGTCAATGTTTGGTGTTTGTCGATGATGGAGGCCAAAAATGCAGAGGCACTGGTACGGCTCAGAGAAAAAGGAACGGATATCCGGGCTTTCTCCAAAGAAATGCTCGAACAACTTCGGCTGTATACAGAAGAAGTAATCTCTGAAATCACTGAAAAGGATCCATTTGCCAAAAAAGTATACGAATCCTATGATGCTTTCAGGAAAAAAGCTTCTGATTATGCCGATATCACCGAGCGGCCGTTTTATGAGAGCATCCAGATTATATAAGTGTTAGGGGATTTGATTTTTAAGAAAAATCAAATCCCCCTTAAATACCAATTCCCAATCCACTATGAAAAACATTCTGATAATTGCATTTATTTTCATACTACTCCAAGCTTGCACAACAGACCCCCAGCCCTCAGGCAACACCCTCTACGAAGGCGAGCAGTATACCGTCCTTCGCGACAAGGTCGTTCAGGGCGGTGCAGAAGCAGTAGCCCTCTCTCCAACCCGGATAACCTCCAATTATAAAAGTCCGGCGAGTCAAACTTACCGGCGCCTGGTCGAATTTAAGTTCAGTCTGAATGAAAAAGACAATGAGCTGCCGGTTGGCGTCAATCATAGCCTGGTGATCGAAGGAGAAGGCCAGTCGCCCGTATATACGTTCGGGAAAAAGGAGGATACCCCTGTTCAGGATCCGGGGACTTACCTGTCTCCAAATACTCGCTATACTTTCCGGGTGGATCTCTCTCCTGTTATCCGGCAATTTGACGAGCAAGGGTATTATACCACTTACGATGGCTCTACCATCGCCAGAACGGAATTCAAAGGCGTCTACATCGCCGGAGGCTCAGAGCCCATGACCTGGGATTTTGTCAATCTGGATAACAGAGGCTTGCGAATGCGGGACCCTGACGGAGATAACATCTATGAGATTTCGCTCATTTTGAATCCTTTTGACGAAGCGATGAATGCCGAAAAAGAATGGACGTTGCAAAACAATATTGACGCCTTCCCTCAATTTAAGTCGGACATTCCATTGGTGGATGCCTTGTACAATATGTCGCTCGATGAAACACAGATGCTAAAAGAGGCCGACGGCACTTTCCGAACCGGTGCCAAATGGGAAGGCGTCTGGACGCGGGATGTCAGCTACAGCATTCTCCTGGCCTATGCCTTACTGGAACCCGAGGTGGCTAAAACGAGCCTTCGCAGAAAAGTCAATCGCAACCGAATCATTCAGGACACGGGTTCCGGTGGAGCCTGGCCGGTGTCCTCCGATCGTACGACCTGGGCCCTGGCTGCCTGGGAAATATACAAAACTACCGGTGATCAGGCCTGGCTGGAAGAAGCTTTTGAGATCATCAAAAACTCCGTAGAAGATGATCAAAAGACCTTGGCCTCCTCTACGGGTATGTACAAAGGAGAATCATCCTTCCTCGACTGGCGGGAACAGACCTATCCCAAATGGATGGACAATGTGGACATCTACAATTCAGAAAATCTGGGTACCAATGCCGTTCATTTTCAGACCTACCAAATACTGGCGCAGATGTCCGATATACTAGGACAGCCTGCTGGGGAATATCGCGCCATTGCCCAGCAGATCAGCAATGGTATCAATGAATATTTATGGATGAACAATGAAGGCTATTATGCTCAGTACCTGTACGGCAGGCATCATCAAAACCTCTCTCCTCGCTTTGAGGCACTGGGTGAATCCTTTACTGTATTGTTTGATATTGCCAGTGAAAGACAAAAGAAGGCCATTATGGAAAAATCGCCTCTTACGCCTTTCGGAGTGACATGTATCTACCCACAGATACCTGGTATTCCACCCTACCATAACAACGGCATCTGGCCTTTCGTACAAGCTTTCTGGAACATAGCGGCTGCAAAGGCCGGAAACGAAAAGGTGCTGAATCATGGACTGGGGGCCCTTTATCGTGCCGCCGGCTTGTTTTTAACCAATTATGAAAACTTTGTAGCCGAGACCGGCGATTTCCTCGGCACGGAAATCAACTCAGAAAGACAATTGTGGAGTGTAGCTGGAAATCTTGCTATGGTATATAAAGTATTTCTGGGCATGGATTTCCAGGCAGATGGTATTCAGTTTAAGCCGGTTATCCCGGCTGCTTACTCTGGACAAAAACGGCTCAGCCGGCTAAAGTATCACAATGCGATTTTGGATATTTCTGTGAATGGACATGGGAATCGGATTCGATCCATAACCCTCGACGGCAATGAACTGGAAAACGCCTTTTTACCAGCCGAACTGGAAGGCCCACACAGCATACGGATTGAGATGGCTAATAACGTCTTTTCGGGAGATGGGATCAATTTGGTAGAAAACCGTTTTTCGCTTCCCAATCCTCAGGCTACCTTATCCGGCGATCAATTGGAGTGGACTCCTATTGAAGGCGTGGACGATTATTTTATATATAAAAACGGGCAAAAGCTCAAAAGTGTAGACGATGCTTCCATCAAAATCCGCCGTACAAATGAGTATGCGGAATATTCTGTTAGTGCCTTTGATAAAGATGGGTTTGAATCTTTCATTAGTGAACCATTGATCGGGATGGAGTCTGGTTCGGAGCAAATAGAAGAAGTTGAGAAATATGTTTCACCGGCCGGCCTTCCCTTCGTGAATTATTCCGGCAGAGGGTTTATTTCCCTAACTAAAGTCAGTAACACTCAGGTGAACATGGACATTCGGGTAAAAGACCACGGGGAATATTTAATCGACTTCCGTTATTCCAATGGAAGCGGTCCCTGGAATACCAATAATAAATGTGCCATCCGCAGCCTATATGTCAATGGCGAATACCAGGGCGTGGTGGTCATGCCTCAGCGTGGGCAGAATGAGTGGTCGGACTGGAGTTTTTCTAATAGCTTGCAGGTTAATCTGGACAGGGGAAAAAACGAGATCAGCCTTCGCTTTGAGCCCTGGAATGAAAACATGAATGTGGGCGTGAACCGGGCGATGCTGGATTATGTAAGAATAATAAGGAAGTGAACTACCACCCCCAAAGGAGGTGGCTTCAAGAGCCGGTTTGGGCCATAGGCCCAGGCCCGCTCCTGAACTTTCGACGCTTCTCTGTGATTGGC
>JAUIKE010000152.1 GCA_030430845.1 Bacteroidia bacterium
TTTCAATTCCTGCTCAGCGCTAGGATATATTCTGTATTTGTAGGCTCGTTTCATTAACTAAATATACAAAAAGTTGTTTACTAAAACACATTTTGTTTCAATAATTTTTCCACATGTGCTCTTCAAATCTTAGACTGGCAAAGCCTACTGACATGACCACCGTCAAAGACGGTGGTTTTTATCGTAAAATAAAAAAAAAACAGGCGGCCGTTTGGCCGCCTGTTTTTTTTATTATTTTGTTTGGACAAACGACTAACCAATGAACCTCCTATACAACGAGATTGTCAACTTACACGATACGGGCATGCACCCGGAGAGTAAAAAGCGATTTGATCGCTTACGCCCCCTTCAAGAAACGCCGACGATGAACGGCCGGTCCTATCTCAAGCTTGTCCATTCACATGATTATATTGAAAAAGTAAAGATGTCCTGCCAGGTAGGCGCTTATCTAGATCCGGACACCATCACATCCGAGGGCAGCTTCAAGGCGGCCAGTCATGCTGTTGGTCTGGCTGTCAAAGCGGCGCAGGGTGGCGACTTTGCCCTCATCCGCCCGCCGGGCCATCATGCCTACCAGAGTCGCGCCAGTGGTTTTTGTCTGTTTAACAATATTGCCATCGCCACTCAATACCTGGTCAATCAGGGAAAAAGAGTGGCTATCTTTGATTTTGACGGCCATTTTGGCGACGGCACCTGCGATATATTTTATTTTACAGATGACGTATTATTCTGGTCGATCCATCAATACCCGGCTTTCCCAGGCAACGGATTTATTGATGAGATAGGTGATGGCAAAGGCAAAGGATTTTCAATAAACGTTCCCCTTCCACCCGGCAGTGCAGATGACATCTTTATGGATGCTGTCCGGCATTTTCTTCCGATCCTCAAAGAATTCCAGCCAGATGTCGTAGCGGTATCTGCCGGTTTTGATGCCCATCAATACGACCTGCTGCTGGATCTGCGCGTTTCAACCAATGCTTTTTATGAAATTGGTCAGTTGCTTCGAGAAAATTTCGAACAGGTCTTTGCCGTTCTGGAAGGAGGCTACAATGTTTTGGAAATGCCCAAATGCCTGCTCAGTTTTCTGGCCGGGTTTAATGGAGAGGACCTCCCTCATCCCGAAGAACCGACTCAATCGGGTTTGCGGGTTTGGGAAACTTATGAGATAAATGTATATGGTGCTTTGAGCGCCTTGAGGCCCTATTGGAAACTGTCTTAGAAGGGCGAGGGACGAAGGACGAAGGACGAGGGGCAGCAGCTTACAAAGTCCGAAGTAAAACGTAAGGATTGGTAAGCTTCTGAACAGGTAAGGGGCAAAGCTTACCAATCCCTCCATTACATTCTGGGCTTAGTAATCTTTACCTTCGACCTTCGTTCGACCTTAAACTTGAATTATCAAAACAAATATGCCCTGTTTCAGTTATGCGAAGAAAAGTCGATAAGATCCTCAAGCCAAAATCGATAGCAGTTATTGGTGCTTCCGAGCGGGAAGATTCCAGAGGTACCATTGTGCTCAAAAACCTTTTGGAGGCTTCCTTCAAAGGGAAAATCTATGCTATCAACCTCAAGCACCAGAAAGTACAGGGGCTTCCGGTTTATCGCTCTATCCATAAAGTCCAAGCTCCTGTAGATCTGGCTATCATTTGCACTCCGACAGATACCGTTCTGAAACTGGTAAAAGACTGCGGGGAAGCCAAGGTCGGCGGATTATTGATCCTAAGTAGTGGTTTTGTGGTTAAAAGCGAAGATAGTCAACAAATTTTTCAAAAAATATCCCATATCGCTCGTAAATACGGCATGCGTATTATTGGGCCGAACTGTCTGGGTTTTCTGAATCCACGCTTGAACATCAATGCTAGTATCACGCCCAAGATGGCTCTCCCGGGCAATATTGCCTTCATCTCGCAAAGTGGAGCCCTGGCTACATCCATTCTGGACTGGTCAGTGGATCAAAGTGTCGGTTTCAGCTACTTTGTACATTTGGGTGCGCCAATGGATATCGGTTTTGCAGACCTCATCGATTATTTCGGTGCGGATCCTTTCACCTCCTGTATCTTGATTTACATGGAGAACCTACAGGATGCCCGCAAATTTATGAGTGCGGCTCGTGCGTTTTCCAGAAATAAACCAATCATCGTTTTAAAGGCCGGTCAAAGCAGGGAAGGTAAACAAGCCGCCCTTACCCATACGGGTGTTTTGTCGGGAGATGATGAGATCTTCCAGGCCGCCTTTGACCGGGTTGGGATCATCCGGGTGGACACCATAGCCCAGCTGTTCAATTCGGCTCATTCTCTGGCCATGCAGCCTCGTCCGAAGGGGAATCGCCTGGCGGTGGTGAGCAATGCCGGTGGGCCTGGTGTGCTGGCTACTGATTATCTGGTCAGCAAGGGCGGAGCCCTGGCCCCGCTGTCAGATCTAAGTCTGAACAAGCTCAACGAGTTGTTACCTGACAACTGGAGCAAGACCAACCCGATCGATCTGCTCAGTACTGCCACTCCTGAACAATATTCCAAAGCTGTAGAATTATGTATCAAAGACTTTGATGTGGATGCCATTTTGGTCATCCTCACTCCTACCCTGTTCAGCGATCCCGTAGAAACCGCCCGTGAGTTGGTTCGCCTGTCCAAAAGATGCCCAAAGCCCGTTCTGGCTAGCTGGATGGGCGAAACGGATGTCAGGGAAGGCCGGGAAATTTTGGAAAAAGGTGGTATTCCCAATTATCGCTTTCCCGAAAGTGCCGTCTATGTTTTTGTGCGTATGTATAAATATACGCAGGATCTGGTTTCCCTTTACGAAACCGTTCCTGCTACGCCTCAATCTTTTACTCCCGACCGAGAGACGGCCAGAAAGATCATTTATCGAGCGCTGGAACAAGGTCGCAAAGTTTTATTTGAAGGAGAGGCAAAAAATCTTCTAAAATGTTATGATTTGCCGGTCGGTCGTACCCTAAGTTCGCGCAATGTTCAGGAGATCCTCGATTTTGCGGAAGAAATTGGTTATCCCATTGTTATGAAGATTGTTTCTCAGGACATTGGTCACAAATCAGAGGTGGACGGCGTAGTCTTGAATATCCAATCTCCGAAAGAAGCTAAAGAGGCCTTTAGGAATATTTTGAATAACATCAATCGCCTCCGCCCTGAGGCACGCATTGAAGGTATTCTTGCCGAAAAAATGGTGTTTAAAAAATACGAGCTGCTGTTTGGAGCCCGGAAAGATCCTTTGTTCGGCCCGGTATTGTTCTTCGGTCGCGGAGGGCTGGCGGCTGAGGTTCACCAGGATGTCAGCCTGGGGCTTCCTCCTCTTAATATGTCCTTGGCGAAAAAGATTATTGAGCAAACCCGGGTTTTTCCCCTTTTAAAAGGTTACAAAAACCTGGAAGGGGTCAACCTGGAAGAACTGGAATTCATGCTGTTGAAATTTGCCTACCTGGTGATGGATTTTCCTGAGATCCTGGAAGTAGAAATCAATCCGTATGTAGCGGACAAAAAAGGAGGCAAAGTGCTGGACGCCCACATCGTTCTGGATACTCAATTACCTATTGGAAAAACAAAAATGTACAACCACCTTGCTATATCCCCTTATCCGGGCCGAAAGTATAGCAAGGACGTCATACTCAAAGATGGCCGCAGCGCCCTGCTCCGCCCCATTATGCCGGAAGATGAGCCTTTATTGGTCAAAATGCTGGAAAACGCCTCCAGCCAATCGCTCTACCTGCGCTTTTTCGGCCACGTGCCTAAGGTCACACATAAATGGCTGACCCGCTTTACACACATCGATTATGACCGGGAAATTGCCATCGTCGCCCAGATCAAGAATGAAGACGGCACCTCCGAACTGATGGGCGTGGTACGCATCATAGAAGATGCCTGGGGAGAAAGCGCCGAATATGCGATTCTGGTAGCCGACAAGTACCAAGGTCTTAGTCTGGGTAACCTACTTACCGATTACATCCTCGAAATTGCCAGGGAAAGAGGGATCAAGAAGATCGTTGCTTCCGTTCTGCCTACTAATTCCGGTATGATCCATATGTTTGAAAAAAGAGGCTTCAGCATCGACCGCAGTAGTTTGGAAGCTTATGAAGTAAGTCTGAATCTGTTTTAATAGAGCTACGGCCGAACGGCCGCAGCTCTATTACCTAATGAAAAGCTGCTGACAACGCAAAGGTTGATCAGCAGCCGGAGTAGCGCCACCGGAGAAACTCCTCGGCACTAAATCCTTGAAGGGAAAGGATATTCATTATTTCTTCAGGGTTGATATGTTCTGAATTGATAGGGATACATATAGTAGGGCTATTTCATTCGCCTGCAGGCGAATGAAATAGCCTATATTTTTATGAATTAATCGGTCTGATAAATGCTTTTGGGATAAGAATGCAGAGAATAAATCGACTGTAGTAAAAAGCGGGATAGAAAACATTAAAACTTCTTTTGGCCAATAGGCGAAAAGGAATTTTAACAAATATAAATTTCTTTGCTTAGAGTTCCATAAAAAGTTTGAAATAAAATGTTAGGATGGGCTTATTTTTACAAAAACAGTGATTTTTCAGAAAGAACACCCTCTGAAAAGTATTGTTTCAGTAATGAATAGTAAGCCTCTACCTCTTTTAGCTTAGCGGCCGTCAAAGTTCCGTCATTTTCATGTTGTATAGCTGCCAGAGCATTGACTTTAAGCCGCACATTGGCCCGGTACATTTTATAATAGTGAAAGATTTTACGGTCGACGGCCAGAGGCATACAGGGGTAATCCTTGAGGTAAGTATCCAGAAAAAGCCCTGCCAGGTCGGAGCGGCCATATTGATCGAGGTCCATACAGAAGAATGCGATGTCACTCAACACATCCAAACGCCGATGCTCCTGACTGAATTCGATGCAATCAAAAATGACCGGAGAATTTAAGAGGAAAATATTCCGGGAATGGAGATCCCCATGTCCGTCTACCACAAATCCCTGCCTGGCCCGTTCTTGAAAACGACTAGCATATTGCTTCGTAAAAACAGCGGAAAAACGTACCAACTCATCAATAAAATCTTCGGCTTTTTTTCCAAAATGTCGTCCAAGAAAGGCTTTCACCGAAGCTACATCTGCGAAGCGCGCATGAATGAGATCCACTCTTTCTTCTTCCTTATAGGCGGTTACTTTTTGATGGAAATGTGCAATTTGAATAGCGATCTGGACAATGTCTTTCTCACTTACGGCTCCTTTTTCCAGCAGCAGGTCCATCTGTCGGGAATCATCCATTCGCTTCATGTAAACGGCATAGTCGATGGTTTGTCCTTCCTTTTCTCCGATAAACAGCTGCCCGTTTTTCTCCCGAACGGGTAAAACGCCCAGATACATATGCGGGGCCAGGCGGCTGTTTAATTGATGTTCTTGTTCGCAGTAGTATTTTCGTTTATCCAGGGTAGAAAAATCGAGGAAGGAAAATTTCAGCGGTTTTTTGATCTTGTAGGCAAAGGATTGGCTTAGGAACACCCAGGAAGCATGCGTTTCAATTAATTCTACACTATCGGGGTGGTCAGGAAAGTTTTTATCATGTAACAATCGTTTTATTTCATCAGCATTCATATCGATAGGCCGTAATAGGATTTAGTGAGTTCAATCATTTTTTCTACTGTTAATTGATCTGATCGAAGTATCAGGTGTTCTTCTTCCATGGGTTCGAAGTCGGCTTTTATTTTCAGATAAACATCAAAGTCGGCTTCGCTGTAAGCTCGTTTCTGGCTTACACGTTCTTTAATAATCGGCTCATCGGCTGTAATCTCCACCCAGTGGATCGGGCAATCCATTTCCTTTGCGAGATCCAGGAAAGGTTTTCGAAGTTCTTTTTTGTAGAAGGTACCGTCCACAACTACCGGAATGTTTTGAGAAAGGGAGGTTCGGGTTTGGAAAAAGAGAGCTTCATACACCCGGTTTTTGGAAGCCTGATCGTATTGCCCACGCAGCCCCAGTTGGTCCCGAATGATATCTGTGTTGAAGTGCTTTCCCTGGAGCGCCTCCGCCAAAAATTGAGCAAAGGTAGTTTTGCCGGTGCCGGGCAAGCCTGTTATCATTAGTAACATAAATTTCCTTTTATAAAAGAGATGGGCGGCGAATGCCGGCCATCTCTTTTATCTTATAATTAGAACAGGTTTTTCACACTTACTTAATAACTTTTCCGTCACACTACCGAACAGGAAGCTATTAAAAGCGGAATGTCCCTGGGCTCCCATGACGATAATGTCCATATTTTCTTCTTCGGCATAATCACTCAAATGAGCAGCTGTATTGTTGAACATATTATCAATAAAAACCGGCTCTACTTTTTCGGAGTCGAACTCGTGTTTTTTCATAAAATCATTATAAGCTTTTTTAGCAGAATCTTCCAACATTTTGATAAAGCCGGTATGTTCGACGGGCCGCATATAATAATCGGCCGGCGGCATATCAATGATGTGAAGGGCTATAATCTCAACATCCTCTACAGCGCTACTTTGAAGATCAAGCGCCACTTTCATGGCTCTGGCAGAATTATCAGAATAATCGATCGGAACCATAATACGCTGAAGGGTTTCACTCGAACCTTCCGGCACAAAAAGAATATTCGAATGGGCGTGCCGGGCCACTCTTTTTGCCGTAATACCGCTACCCTGGCTTTCTTTCTTTCGACCAACCAACAACAAGCCTATTTCTTTCACCTCTGCCCAGTGGATCAACTTTTGATAGGGTTGACCTTCTACTACTTCGATGTCATAACTCAAATCATGTTCGCCTCCCAGCACCTCTTCAATATCCAGTTTGATCTTATCTTCGATCTTCTCATCTACAGGATATTCGGAAGAAAAAAGCTTATGGAACTCCAGATCGGCATTTTTGGGTAAAGTTACATCCGGCATAATGTGGATGAAATAGACTTTCTTAATATCTACTGCTCCCTTGATCGTTTTTAAAAAGCGAAGCATGTGCTTATCCATGTCAGACAAATCACATGCCATCATTACTCGGTTGAATGCTGTCATTTTGCTTGGTTTTAATGGAAAGGGGGTTGTGTAAAAACTTCTACCTGTCGGTAGACAGGCGTTCCTCGCTTTTACTCACCCCAGAAAATTTTATTTAAGAAGTTTTTTTCTGAAAAAGACTTCTTAAAAGAATATTATTGGTTGTGTGAAAAGGCCGAAGGACTTTTTACACAACCCCAAGATAAGGCTTTCCGGGCTTTTGCAAAAAAGGAGCCATCCTATAAAAAGTAATTATAATCCCATGAACGTACTACTTATTATTTAGCGAACAGGATGGCTCTATGAATATAAATAAGTTTCAATTGCTTCACAACTGAAACTTAAGATACGGTAACTCTTTGATAAGCGGCTTCTTCCTCTTTAGGTACATCCACAAAAGTCAAACGAAGCACACCATCTTCTAATTTTGCAGTAATTTTCTCATGAGCGATGGTATCGGCGATCTTGAACTTGCGCTCGAAGGAACTGAAGTCAAACTCTTCCAGTATAAAACCTTCCTCTTTTTCCTTCGCTTTCACGGATTTTTTTCCCTTGATCGTCAGGATATCATCCTCTAAAGTCACAGTGACTTCTTCTTTGGTAAAGCCTGGAACCGCTAGTTCTAAGGTGAATAATTCACCATCCACTTTGATGTTGGCAGGAGGAACTAATCGGTCTTTACTCCAGGGGATGTCAAATGCACTCCGCCCCAGGAAGTGGTAGGGGTCGATCAGATGTGCATAACGCTCTCCCATGCGGTCGAAAGCACGGTTACTAATTTTAGCTCTCCACATAGCTCCTTTATTTGGTTAAAAACATCTTGAAGGATGAAAAAATCCGACTGGATTTTTCCATCCTCTTTTTCATAATAATATATCCTTGGAAAGTGGGAATAGCAGTGTGGAATGTCATGAAGAGCAGTGATATTTGTCAATATTAAAAAATATGTCCCAACATCCAAAGGAAGGGGACATACCAGTTAACCCGAAAGATCAAATGAGAAAAATAAAAAACTAGCACAAGTATGAATGTTGCTTTTTTATGAGTCCTTTAATTTTTTTATTAAAGATAGTCTGATAGGTCCAAAGCATTCTACCTTAATTGCTATTGATATACCCGTTAAACTTCTCCTGGAAATCGTGAAAAGCCCAGCTCAGAGTGATCTTAGTGACGGTTCCTTCTAGTGATACATCATCATTACCGGATGAGAATGTCTGATTGTGAGTCAGAAATAAATTCAGCTTATCACTGACCTTATACCCCAATGTGGCACCGATTAGATGGGCCTGCTGTCCGGCCTGGGTTTTCATGATATCCCCTGTTTCTTGGGAAATAAAATCGGAGCTGCCTCCATCGATATAGGAATAATCCAGAGAAAAGAAAGCTTCTTTGGTGATGTCTTTGGTCAAATGTGTTTCAAGCGTAAATACACCGTGCTGCTCTACTTCCTGTCCCTGAAAATCATCGTTTTTGCCAATGAAGGTATAGGCCGGGAAAACTTCTAAGGTGGTCCGTTGTCCATCCACCCACTTTCCGATTCTTTGTACGATCGGCAAGCCCAGCTTTAGTTTGAATTGATTACTGCCGATATTGATCGGGTTGGTGGCATCGTACTGCCCTGTAGGGAAGGTAGCAGCTGCCTGCAAATAAATCAATGTTGGATTCTCGTGTCGCACAAAATCTTTGATCATCAGGCCTTCTGCTCCAAGCAGATTAATTGTGTTCGACCAGACAATGTCTCCCAGCCCATGCTGGAATAAGGTAGAAGAGCTCGTAGCGGGCCCCTGTGGATCAAGATTGATCGTTGCGGTGATATCACCAGCCGGCAAAATCAAAGTAGAGTAAAAAGTACGTCCGAATAAAGGCTGACTTCTGGTGTAAGTCAGCATGTACAGCTTGTTATCCACCGTGACGCTGGGATTAATAAAACTTAGGTTGTTAAGTGAAGCATTCGCTTTTCCAGTAATGAGGTGGGCACTCAAGATGTTCATATTTTTGGGCAGAGCCCAGTAGGTTCTTGCGCCGTCTAATTGTCCAACGGCTCTTAAACTGATCAAACTTAAAATGGCGATGATGCATATATTTTTCATAATGTTGTTGTTTTTAGATGGATGATTTATTTGTTCTTATCGCTTCTTACTTCACTTCCTCGTGAAAAGTCGGGTGCATATACCGGCGGGCGCGGTGAAAGTTTGTCTTCCATCCCATCAAATATGGATCTGTTGGGAGCCACAACATTGTTTTCCACAACATATTCTTCCCAATGAGCCAGCAGTTCTTTGAATTTATTGGAATGGATAGCAGACAGATCATGGCGTTCGCCTGGGTCATTTTCCAGGTTAAACAGCTGCCATTCACCCGTACCGATGGGCTTGGGTGCGCTGACGATCTTCCAGTCCCCCTTGCGAAGGGCCTTGCCGTTCCAAAGCTCCACAGCTATGTAATCTTGTGAAGTACGAGGCGACCGGCTTTGACCTTGTATAGTAGAAGCCCATGATTTTCCCTGTATATGAATCTTGGTATTTGGGTTGTTTATTCCAGCTAGTTCCAAAAAGGTAGGAGCAATGTCTTTCACATGCATCAGGGCTTCTGTATTGATCTGCCCGGCATTGATTTGCTCTGGGCTTACAACGATGAGGGGAGAACGAATGCCGCCTTCGAAAGTAGTGTATTTATTTCCAAAAAACGGAGCAGCGGACACCTGAGCCCACGAAGGGCCATAAGCCGTAAAGGATTCTGCCCGGCCCCAGTTTTGGAAGCCATGTTTATAGGTGCTAGCCATCCAATTGGCAGTAGCAGTTGCGGGATACTTTTTATAGGTAGCCGCTTTATCGTTGATGTCCGGACCATTGTCGGAGAAGAAAACAATGTAGGTATTCTCTCTCAGCTTGTTGTCTTCCAGATACTTCATCAAGCGGCCGATTTCCATATCCATATAATCTAGTACTGCTGCATATACTTCCATTTTGCGAGCCACTACTACTTGTGTTAATGGCTTCAGATCGTCGAATCCGGGCACGTACCATAACCTTTCTCCCAACTCTGTTTTTTCCGAAACAATCCCTAGTTCTACCATACGTTCAAGACGTTCGTCTCTTAGGACATCCCAGCCTTTATCGAACATACCTTTGTATTTTCTCAAATACTTATTGGGAACCATCAAAGGGTCATGGGGAGCCTGGTGAGCCAGGTAAGCGAAAAAAGGTTGACCGTCATCCTTGTTGGAATCGATGTAGTTGATGATTTTGTCCGTAAATGTAGTGGTAGCATAATACCCTTTGGGCAATTCGTCAATGTATTCTCCGTCCTCACTATAATCATTCGGTGTAGTCTCTTCATCCGGACCATTCATAGAAAAGTAGCTTCCCGCTCCGGAGAGCATGGAAAAAGAGCGCTCGAATCCCCGATTCGCGGGGATCTGTTCTTTTTCTTTTCCAAGGTGCCATTTTCCAGCCATGTAAGTATGGTATCCGTTAGCTTGCAACATCTCGGCTATGGTAGGAACATCTGTTTTGAGCGTACCTTCATATCCGTCCAGGTCTTCATGGTTCGGAGCCATATACTCATACATAGTCCCCATACCAACGAGGTGGTTGTCAATCCCCGTCATTAACATAGATCGAGTAGGTGAGCAGGTAGGCGCAACATAATAATTAGTATACCTGACGCCCTGGCTCGCTAATTTATCCAGGTTAGGGGTCTTAATATCTCCCCCAAAAGCACCCATGTCAGAGAAGCCCATATCATCGGCTACGATGAGGATAAAATTCGGTTGTTCGCTTTTTTGTGCCTGGGCCAGTTGTACGAAGACCAAAGAAAACAGGCAGGCGGCAACGGTTATGAAAAGTTTCATGATAATCTTGTTTTTTGTTTGTTGGAAAATTTTAATCGGGTAAATACTTTTTCCTAATGTCTTGCCCACAATTCGATGATGGCACGACCTCTGGCTAGTTTTCCGGTATCGTACCAGA
This sequence comes from Bacteroidia bacterium, assembly GCA_030430845.1. Classification (GTDB taxonomy): domain Bacteria; phylum Bacteroidota; class Bacteroidia; order Chitinophagales; family Saprospiraceae; genus JANQPA01. Next base: position 10,945 of record JAUIKE010000152.1, read on the forward strand.
ATACCACCTTTTTAATGCCTCGGTTGCCTCCTTTCAAATCGATTACGCGAGTCGCATCGCCCTTCGGAATACGGTTGCGTACCCATACCTCCTGAGTACCTCCATTAGAAAAATGAATAACAAAACGGTGTATGTGAATTGGGGAACGGTTGACAACCAGCTTTACGGAATTGAAAGTGCCCTCTGCCAGCGTTACAGGTATTTCATCGCGGTCCAGGTCGTAGTTAACCATGCGTGTACCGAGCCTTTCCCAGCGAGGTCCTTGTGCGTTTAGGGAAAAGGAAGTCATCAGGATAAGTCCCAGAATAAAAAAGATGGAGCTATTCATTTTTAAGTTTGCTGTTTTCATGATCTTTATTTTTGAGTGTTACTTGTTTTATGTTGATGATTCAAAAGTAGGGGCAAACCAGTGTCTTGGCACCTTCAAAGCACCCAACGTGCCGATTGGCTTACCGAACGTGATGAAAAAAGAATGGAGGGCTGTCTTCCTGGAAAAAGAATTATTATTTAGTAACTTCAATGATCGAACGAAGCACCTATAAATCTTTTTAATATGCTTACTACTATTATAGTAGATGATGAAATCCAGAGTCGCGAAACGCTGGAGCGCATGCTGATCAACTTCTGCCCGGATGTCCAAATTCTGGGCAAAGCCCCCTCCGTAGCTGAAGCCGTTCCGCTAATTGATGATCAGCAGCCGGATCTGGTCTTTTTGGATATAGAAATGCCCGGAGGAAATGGATTTACTTTGTTGGAACATTATGAAGAATTTCCCTTTGAAGTAATTTTCACCACTGCCCATGACTTATATGCTATTAATGCCATCAAGTTTGCAGCGCTGGACTATTTGTTGAAGCCGGTTAACATTAAAGAATTGCAGGAGGCTGTAAAGAGGGCCGAAAAGAAAATTGGAGGGAAAGAAAAAGAAGATCGTCAGCAAAAAATGGAAGCCTTAAAGGCTAATCTGACACAGAGCGATAAGAAATTCAACAAAATTGCCCTGCCTACCTCTGAAGGGATTGATTTCATCGAAGTGGAGGATATTATCCGGGTAGAGGCTGAGCGCTCCTATTCTAATTTTCATTTGAAGGGTCGAAAAAAGATCATGGTGTCCAAGCCCTTGAGTGAATACGAAAGCTTGCTGGAGGAATGCAATTTTTTCCGCACCCATAAGTCACACATGATCAACCTGGATCATTTGAAGAAATATGTAAAAGGGAAAGGCGGGTATGTCATTATGGAAGATGATTCGCATGTGGATGTATCGGTACGGCGGAAGGAGTCGTTATTGCAGAGGATTGGGTATAAATAGAATAGTAAAAGCGGCGGAATCCGCCGCTTTTACTATTCTATTCTTTCTTAAATATCGCAGTTGGTAACAACAGCGTCGCCCCGAACTTAAACGACCAATCCTCTCCTACAATCTGAGGCTTCTTTACATTATAATAGGCCCCTGCCTGTACATTCAAGGGGATCTTCCCTCCTACTTTCATCACTTTTCCGATGCCCATACCCACAGGAACGGTCCATTTATTCCCGGGGTGGGCCTTCCAGTTAGCAGTAATGGCCGGAGCGGTCGTCAGGTAAGTGCCATTGGGAAGGTTGTAATTGATAAACAGCTGGATCAGCATATTATTGACCTGATCACTTTCGACCGACCAGACATTGTTGACCAGGGCCCCCATCACGAAATTGCCGGGTTTGACGACTGCCACCACGGATGGTCCTAGTCCCCACTCTTTTGCACCCAGGCCTTGCTCGGCGGTCGGGAAATTGATGATTGGGCCGAAGCCTACTTTGACCTCGCCTATGGAAGCGACGTAAAAGGCCGTCAGGTTAACATCACTGAAGCCGGAATTAGAGCCGGATTCGCCCAAAATATCAGGCTGGCTGACGTATGGGACAATAGCTCTTACAATGATCTTTCCGTCAGCGAAGGGGACGACCGGTTGGAACTTCAGGATATTCTGAGTGCGGTCATGCGGTCCAATACCGGTATTGATGCTATTCTGGAAGGGCAGGCTGATTAGGTTGGCCAGAGGGTTCTGGGCGATCTTGGCCAGTTCTTCTTCTGATAGCTGTGCCTGTGCATTTAAGGATGCAACGATCATGAATGTACTTACCATGATAGCACGAAGGATTAGGGTCATGCCGATGTCATTGGGGAAAAAAGATATGTTTTTCATTTTTTGTTTGTTTTGAGTTTATGCAATGTGCCTGGCTCAAAACTATGTTGTTTGGAAGGTATTTCCTTTTGAGATTTTCCCAACGTGAAGTTTGGGTATTCGAACGTTTTTTTGACACTGAGACCGCTGGAACCGCTGGGGACACTGCTTTTTTTTGACACTGAGACCGCTGGAACCGCTGGGGACACTGCTTTTTTTTTGACACTGAGACCGCTGAAACCACTGAGGGCACTGCTTTTTTTGACACTGAGACCGCTGAAACCACTGAGGGCACTGCTTTTTTTGACACTGAGACCGCTGAAACCGCTGGGGGCACGCTGAAGTAATGAGTGTTTTTAATTCTTAATGCAGGTCAGCGGGGAAGGATACCAACACCTCTGTACCTAGAACACGACCAGCATCTTCCAGGTCATTGATTTGCACTTTGAATTCGGAAGCATTGTGGATACTGTTGAGCATTTCAAGGCGAGCTTTGGTATTGCTTAGGGCAATCGACTTATGGGATTTAACGGTCCGGAGTTCAGCGGCGGCTTTGCGGCCGATTCCGTTATCGCGAATGGTACAGATAATGGTGTCAGCAAATTCTTTGATGGTCAGTTCCAATTTCCCCTGATAATGGATTTGTTTAAACCCGTGAACGATAGAATTTTCAATATAGGGTTGGAGGAGCATAGGAGGGATAAAGGTAAAATCCGGATCGTCCAGTTCAATTTGAATTTCAAAATCAAAACGATCATGAAAGCGCTCTTTTTCCAACTGCAAGTACCTTTCCAAAAAGCGGACCTCTTCACTGATGCTGATATAGCTGCGAGTAGAATTTTCCAGGGTTTTCCGCATCAAGCCCGAAAAATTGGATAAATAGTGGGTAGCAGCCGACGTATCATTTTCCATCAGGAAATACTGAATGGAATTAAGTGCATTAAAAATAAAGTGCGGATTCATTTGAGCGGTGAGCATGCTCATGCGGGATTGGAGGGCTTTTTGGCGCTCCAGCTCTAGCTTTTGTTCCTGATATTTTTTTGTAAAGATGGCGGTACGGACCCTGGCTTTCAGTGCAATTTCATTGATAGGTTTGCGGATATAATCATTGGCGCCCAATTCGAAACATTTGGCCAGCGTGGTTCGTTCATCTTCCCCACTGATCATAATGACCGGCAGATCGGCATAAGCTTCGTGAGCCTTGAGTTCGCGAAGTAGTTCTATTCCACTTTTACCGGGCAGATTAATGTCCAGCAAAACAAGGTCAAAGTTTTCTTTTTCCAGACGAGAAAAAAGAAACTCACCTCTGGGAATAAAGGCGACCCGATAGCCCTGAATTTTTAGCAAATTCTGTAATTGCTCCAGAATTTGTCGGTCATCGTCAACAATTAAGATGTTCGAACTCATGAATTCTATATTACTTCATAGACGGTTACGGGCTCTTTTTTACCTTTCAAATGAGTAGGCGGCCATTTTTTCACCTGAATACGAGCAGATATTTTTTGAAAACATCGCTCACTAATGATGATGCCATCTGGAACGGATTTGGTCAGCCCCTCTAAGCGTTTGCCGGTATTGACCGTATCTCCGATCACGCCATAACGGATGACCTCCGAAGTGCCCATGTTACCGGCCACTACTTCTCCGGAATTGACTCCGATACCTACCTGAATAGGAAAGGTAAGAATAGATTGGTATTTTTCATTTAAGATTTTCAGACTTTCGATCATTTCTTTGGCACAAAGGACAGCCATCTCTTCGTGTTTTTTTAATGGTATAGGGGCTCCAAACACGGCAAACACCTCATCCCCAACAAACTGATTAACCGTGCCATTATACCTTCGCACACAGGCCGTCATTAAATCATAATAATCATTCAGCAAGGAAACCACATCCTGGGGTCTCCATTGTTCGCTGAGAGAGGTAAAACCTCGAATATCGCAAAACAACACGCTGACGTCCATTAATTCTCCGTCAAAAAGGGAGGTTTCTTTAGCCTGAAGTGTTTTTTCCACCACCTCTTTAGGAACGTATTTTTGAAATAAGCGGAGAGTTCGTTCTTGTTCTTCCACCTCCTTTTGCAGGTCCTCCACCAAATTCCGGATATAGCCGAAAGTATGCACTGCAGCATTGATCCGGCTCAATAAGGCCTGCGGATGAAAAGGCTTTTCTACGAAATCTGTGGCGCCTGCTTCGAAACATTCCGCCAGTAAATTTGCATCGTCCTCACCAGTTACCATAATAACGGGCAGGTTTTCGTATTGCTCACATGATTTGATCCGGATCAGCAGATCCTTACCATTTTCGCCCGGCATATTGACGTCCAGCAAGATGATATCAAAGTCGTCGTTTTGCAAACGAGGCAATACGAAGTCCGGACGTGGTGTAAAAGCCACCTGATGGCCGGCACTGCTTAGGATTTCATTCATTTGTTCCAACACTTTACGGTCGTCATCTACAACAAGTACGGAGGCCATGATTATTTATTTTTATGTTGGTTCAGCAATTCTCTGATCTTGTCCTCGTCACCAGCGTAAATAGCATCCAGCACTGCTTCTCTCCAGGTTCTTTGTGTCAAAGAAGCAGTAGATTCCAGTAGTTCAACCAGTTTTTCTGTTTCGTAAATAGGCGTTTGCTCTATACGATCGAAAATGGGTATTAATTGTTGCTGCTCTTCTTTCGAAAGCTTTTTTACAGTTGACAAGACTTCCAGTTTATTTTTAATCAGGTAATTCTGCAGACATTCTATAAGCCGAGTAACTTGAATGGGCTTGGTAATATAGTCGGTAAAACCGGCACTGATGGCTTTTTTCTGTTGTTCGGTAAAAGCATCCGCAGAAAGGGCCACGATGGGTGTTTTTTTATCCTTCTTTCTGATGCGGCTCATTGCCGCAAAGCCGTCCATCCCAGGCATGTGAATATCCATGAATATTAGATCAGGATGATATTGTTCGGCCATATCCACTCCTTCCTGGCCATCGTTTGCCATCAGAATATCATGATTCATTTCATTAAAAAAGGCTTTGATCATTTCCTGGTTCATCGGATTATCTTCCACCACCAGTATACGAGCGGTGGCAGGAATTTGTATTTTATCGAGCAGGACCTCTGCTTTTTCCGTTGTGACCCTGTGAGGTTCATGATAAGGAATATATACCCGGAAGGTAGCCCCCTTACCCAACTCGCTTTCCAGTTCGATCCGGCCTCCGATCATTTCTACCATGTTCTGTGTGATGGCCAGGCCAAGGCCGGTGCCCTCATATTCGCGAGTGATACTGGCATCTGCCTGTACAAACGGATCAAAAACGGCCAGCTGTTGTTCTTTAGAAATACCAATACCTTCGTCTTTCACCTCCAGCAACAGTTGGTCATTTACAAAATCAGCTTTCAGAAACACCTGTTTGCCTGCGGGCGTAAACTTAATGGCATTGCTCAATAAATTCATGAGGATTTGCTTGAGCTTGCTGCGATCCGACCAAATGTACTGAGGAGTAGCCAGGCCGAAATCGTATTGTAATTGAATACCCTTTTCTTTGGCCGTAGCTTTATTAATGTGATAGATAGACTGGACCAGTTGTTTGAGGTTCATATCCTCTTCAGAAAGACTCATTTTACCGGCTTCGATCTTGGAAAGATCCAGGATGTCATTGATCAGCTCTGATAGGTTTTGTCCACTGATCTTGATATTGCTGAGATACCGGTTGAATTCGGCGGGTAGGTCCAGTTTTCTGCTCTGATTGATCAGGATTTGCGAGAAGCCGACGATGGCGTTCAGGGGAGAACGGATCTCGTGGCTCATATTCGCCAGAAACTGTGATTTGGCCAGGTTAGCATTGTCGGCAACCTCTTTGGCCTGTTTCAGCTGAACTTCCATGGCCTTTCGCATTTCAATTTCTTCCCGAAGTATTTTGGTGCGCTCCCGGATGCGCTCTTCGAGTAGTTCATTCATTTTTCGCAATTCCTCCTGAGAGCTCATCAACTGTTGATTCAGCTGAGTCGTATGTTCAAAAAGACGGGTATTGACAATGGAAATAGCTGCCTGGGAAGCAATCGTACGCAGGATCTGTAATCGGTTTTTCTGAAAGAGGCCGGCCACATAATCATTTTCTAAATAAAGTATACCAATTAGTTCATTCCCTTTTTTGATCGGAAGCACCAAAACGGATTTGGCTTTGTTTTTTTCAAAATAAGGGTCTTTCATTTTGGCGAACTGCTCGGCATGATCCAATAACAATTCTTCACCGGATCGAATGACATAACGGATCAGCTTGGGAGGAATCGAATCACTGTTTTCCAATGCTTGTTGATCATAGCTTTTGTAAACCTCCTGACTCGTGTTGATCTCCGCTTCCACAAAATAATCCTTCTCATACTTCAGGATCAGAACCCCTTTTTCAGCGCCGGCGTTTTCAAGCGTAATTTGTAATAAGCGCTTGACAAGTCCCTCCTTACTGACCTCTGCCGAAATGGCCTGGGTCGCTTTCAAAAGAGAGCGGGTATCATAATCAATGGGGACTGAAGATTCCATATCTCCAGAGGGAAGGGAGGGGCTTGCTTCCCGCATGGCTACCACCTTTTCTTTTGCCCCCCAGGAAGCATAGGTTTGCCTGGCCTTTGAAAGGTATGCGGTTGTGAGATCCGATAATCCCCCCTCTTCCATTACTTCACCGCAGAGTTCATATATCATAGATTCTATCCCGGGAAGCTTTCCTTTTTGGGCCCAGGTAACAGCAAGCTTGAAATGTTTCAAAATATCCGGCCATTGTCCGGAGTGCTGAGCACGAAGTGCTTCGATAAGTTCTAACTCCGCCCTGAAGTTTTCCGGCATACTGTCTGACCACTGCTGAAGGACCTTCTGGTTATTTTCAATGGTCGCTGACTCCTGCTTAGAAAGTTTTTTCCTCGACCTGAGCAGTATCAGGGATTGCAAAAAGTAATGCTTGGGTACATGTGACTGGGAGGATGCATAGATCAATACTGACTCGTTCTTTTCAAGATACTTCCAGGCTTCTTCATATCTCTTCAAGATACACAAGGCCCAGCTTTTAAAGATATAATGATGAGCTACGGCGGTAAAAAACTTGATCTCTATTAAAAATTTAAGCGCTTCCGTTTCCTCCTCAACAAGCTCCGCATCATATCCGCCCATCAACAACTTTAGGTTAGCCCTGAATAGTTTCATCAAAGCCAACAAGCCCGCATTATTGAATTTTTCCATGAATTCAATACTATACTGACAGATGTTCATCACTTTTGATAAGGAATCACAGGCCAAAAACTGATCTCTTACCTGCGCATACATCGAATAGCCCGCATAGGGTAAATCCCCCGTTTCCAGACCAATATGTACGGATTCTTTCAAACCGGGGATGCCATTTAAAATAGGTTCTTTGATGTGCTGAATAAATATGGTAAAAATGGATAAGGTGCGACATCTGTATCGATTGCTCTTGATATCGTTCAGCATGTCCACGCCGACCTTTCCAAATTGATACCCCAACTCAAATTTCTGATATAAGGCGACCAAAAGAGCTCCCAGAAACCCAAAAGCAAAGGGGGTAGCATCCGCCTTCCCGTGTTGCAAGGTCTGGTTCCCCATGCGCAGTGTACACCAGGCAAACAGGTAAAGATCGGCAAAATAGGCAGAGGCATTCATATTGACGAGAATATCCAGAATAGCTGCCTGCTCAGGGTCATCCAAAAGCGGCATATTTCTGAAGTCGGAGGGTTGTTTGTCTTTCGTCAGATCCAAAAAGCGAAAATATTCCTCCTGGACCAAACTTTCCATGATGGACATATTCAACTGTTCTTCGATATTGATCCCCATTAATTGAAGCGCTTCTACCCCGCAATAGATGTTTTTTTCAAATAAAGCCAGACTTTCATAGAACATCAGCTGTAAAACATAGACTTCACTTTTTGCCAACTTGCCGGGAGCTGCCGAGATCGCCTCTCTTGCATATTCCTCTGCCTCTTCCACTTTGTTGAGTAAAAAGGCGGCCTGCATCAATCCTTTTTGAATGATGAAATGATGATGAGCCCCGGAGGATAGCTGGTGCGCTGCTTTAAAGTATTCATAGGCGGCATCAGGCGAATTAGAGTCATTGGCAATGTTCCCTGCCTCAATTAATATATTTACCACCTCCTCTTTAATTTCTTTTTCTACCAGTTCCAGTGAATGAATGAAGTGAATCGCCTTTTCACCCGGGAGGAATTTGTCAGAGTTCAGCATATTTTTACCCAAGAGATAATGCAAGCTGTTCTTTTCGTATTCGAAATCTGGTAATTTCAGAGCATACGCTGCTTGCTGCACTCTATCATGCACAAAACTATATTGGCCGTTGTGAGGCAGACCTTTTCTTTTCAGGTGGATGAGCAAACCTGACTTTTCGGCTTTTTTAATATATTTTTGACAGGCTTCTTTTTCCAATCCGCTGATGCGGGCAAGCATACCGGTGTAAAAAGTCGTTCCAAAGAAGGCGCCGATCTTTAACAGCAACTGTGTTTGCGGTGGTAAACTTTCAATTTTCCCGCTCATCAACTCCAGTACATTCTCGGATACGTTTTCTTTGGTAATTTTGTCCAGGTCCCATTGCCAGTGAGTGCTGGAATAGTCAAAAGTCAATAGTTGCCGATCCCAAAGGGAATACAAAAATTGCCGGGTAAAAAATGCATTCCCTTCCGTTTTCCCATAAACCACCTTAGCCAAGGACTCTGTGTAGGTGCGTTGCTCTCCTATCGCTTCTGAAATAAGCTGATTCACATGTTTTTGCCGAAGGTTACCCAAACTGATGGATTCCGTTCTGATGTTCAACTCATCCAAATCTTTGAGTAAAATGGAAAAAGGGTGACTATCATGTAGTTCATTATCCCGATAAGCAGCAATCAGTAAAAAATGGGGCATATCTTCTTCCAGGAGTTTTTGAAGGAATTGCAGGGACGGAATATCACACCACTGCCAATCATCAATAAACCAAACCATTGGGTGATCCGCACTGGCAAATAATTTGCAGAACTGTATAAAGGTGTAAGAAAATCGATTCTGAGTTTCAATGGGGCTGAGTTTTTCCGGAACCCCCTGTTCTCCAATAAGGATCTCAAGATTGGGGATGAGCTCCGTGATCACCCCCGCATTTTCCCTCAAGGCTCCCAGAATTTTATTTTTCCATTTTTCTATGGATGCTTCGGGCAAAAAAAGCAATTGAGTAATCAAGTCTTCAAAGGCATCGATCAAAGCCGCATAAGGAACGTTCTGGAACTGGTCAAACTTACCGCTGAGGAAAAAATGCCTCTCTTCCGGTAAGTTTTCCTGAAATGCATGAACTAAAGCCGTTTTCCCCACTCCGGAAAATCCGGAGATTAAAACCAGGGATTGCCGGCCGTCCTTTGCCCCTTGGAAAGAGGAACTCAGGATGTCCAATTCACGATCTCTACCATATAGCTTGTTTTTAATTTGTAAAATACCCGGACTATAGGACAAACTCAAAGCAAAAACGAGTTCTTCTCCGGCTACGATCTTTTGTACATCTTCAAGTATGCCATCTGCCGATTGATACCTGTTGTCAGGATCTTTTTCTAAAAGAGCCAGCACCAGCTTTTCCAGCATGGGTGGTATTTGTTGGTTATACTCCCTCAGTAGCCTTGGCTTTTTTGACAAGTGTTGGTGGATGATCTCCATTCCATCAGATCCGGAAAAAGGGAAATGCCCCGTCAGCCATTTGTACAACAGCACCCCTAGGGAATAAAAATCAGCCCGTTGATCGGGAATAGAGCTGAGTTGTTCGCTGTATTCAGGTGGCAGATATAACAGATCATCATTGGACAACATAGATACATTAGGAATCTCTGAGCTGGATCTGACCAGATGGAAGCCCAAAACCCTCATATTTCCTTCGTTATTTTGCCAAATGCGGCCTTCGGTCAATATTCCGAGGCTCAGGTCTTGATGATGAAGGCCGGCCAAAAGTTGAACGATCTTTTCTGCTGATTCGATTAATTGGGTAAAATCATGTTCTGTGACGGGATAGGGCATCTGGAAAGGAGAGAGAAAGGATTTGGCAAAGTAAAAACCTTCGTTTTCCGATTTTTCAGGGAGCAGTAGAATTTGATCTGAAAAATCAGCACGCAATTGGTTCCAATCAACAAAAGCTGACTCAGCGTACAGCCTCGGATCAGCTTTTTCTACCATCCAGCTGTACTCATCTGAATGAATCGTGATACCTGAAAAAATAGTGTTAGATCTCGATTGCATATTTAGGAGTTTTCTATGGTGTTGTGCATCTGTTTTTTGATAATACAAATTTAGGGAAAATCAGCTTGGCGGGTGCCCCGTTGGGAAGCCATAGCGGCACGTTGGGAAAGTAGACATGGTGATGAGGTATAGCCTGCCCTAATTTTGAGATAAATAAACGGCTACATCATGAACCAATCTAATGAAATAAATAGCAAAATAAAAACCGAGTTTATCCGATTACTGGATTATTATATCCACAAAATTGATTACTCCAAACAACTTTCTGCCGGCGCTTCCGACAACCTGGAGGTGCTATTTGAAACGCTCCGGCATAGTGAAAAAATGCTTTTGGAAGTTCCCTCAGCTTCGGTGAAATCTCAAATTGAAGTAATCCAGCGAAATCTTGACATTGAGCAAACAGCCCATACGATCCCTACTCAGCAGGATTTTTTAGAAGAGCTTGAGCTTTTTAAGATCAGATATAACCTGGAAGATTAAAATCGAATATCATGGCATCGCATTTTATTAATATCAAAAAGATCATTTTTGGTAAGCCGGCCTTTTGGCTCGTATTTTCTTTGATTTTGTTAATTTTGATACCCTTGCCGACCAGTCTACTACCCGGCCTTCGCCCTTTCATTATGGGGATATTCCTTTCTTTAGTGGTCGTTACAGGTTTGGCCAGTATCTATCATTCCTTTTACCGGTATGTGATCGGTCTTGTTTTGGGCATCCTCACGATTATCCTGGTGTTGTTAAGCCTTTGGTTCGAGACCATCTATTGGCTGAACCTGAGCAGGACAATCGCCTTACTTAGCCTGGCAGCCTATATCGGACGGAACCTATTCGATCTGGTCTATCTAAGTAAGAAAATCAACAAAAATATCATCTACGCCGCTGTGGCCGGTTACCTTTTGATAGGTGTCATCGGCGGACAGGCCTGTTACTTGCTGGAAACTATCCAGGCTGGTTCTTTCACCCATACAGGCATCTACATCCTATATGATTTCCAATATTTTAGTTTCGTGACCCTCACTACACTTGGATATGGAGACATCACTCCGGTCTCTCCTCAAGCCAAAGCTATTACACTGTTTATCAGTCTCATGGGTCAGCTTTATCTAACCATTATTATCGCCATTCTTGTAGGTAAATACATTGCTCGTTCAGAGAAAAGATAAGGATGCATTTACATTTAAAATAAAAGAGTGATCGGCAGCCGATCACTCTTTTATTTTGGATTTGCAGAAGCTTCACGCGCGGAGCGCGTGAAGCTTCTGCGATAGGAAACCGAAGTGGCACGTTGGGTGATTCTGAGCTGACTAGCGCCTCTTTCCCCTCTACATTTGTATCAGATTCAACATTATAAACAAACAAAAAACAATACCATCATGAAAGCTTCTAATTTCTTAATTCTAAGCCTGGTTATTTTCTTTTTTGCTTCCTGTAGCTCCGTAAGAGTGAGCAGTGATTATCAAAAACAAACGGATTTTTTGGATTACGAAACCTACAAAATTGTTAAGCAAAACAAAGATTTTCCCGTAGGTGTAAATCCTATCAACCAGCAACGCATCGAAGCCTCTATCCTGAAAAATATGGAGGAACATCAGTACATGATCGCCGACGTTAACCCAGACCTGCTGGTTTCTTACTTCGTCACCATTGACACGGAGCAAGCCGTT
>JAUIKE010000153.1 GCA_030430845.1 Bacteroidia bacterium
CACCTTCGGTATCCCGAAATAAGCGAATATGACAGCAATGACAAATATATTATCCAGGCTCAAAGACAGTTCAATCACGTAGCCAGTGAGATAGTCCAGCACTGCCTGCTGAGGGGTTAGGTTATCTACATTTTCCGTCCACCCCTCCAGGTATACCTTATAAATAACGCCACTAAAGGCGAGGGAAACAGTTACCCACACCATCGTCCAGTTCATCGCTTCTTTGGTCGACACTGCATGGGGGTTCTTATGAAAAACGCCCAGATCCAGTGCTAAAAAGAACACGATCAATGCTATAAATGCGATCCAGATTATCATTCTTGCCTTTTTACTTCTCTGTCCAGACTGAATTTTGAATGCAAATTTTCAGCCGACAAATCTATTACTCTTCTATTTTCTCATGAAAAGCTGTTAAAATTTGATCCTTCCGCTTTGTTTTGACCACCTTAACAGCTTCTTGAAAGCACGAAAATAACACAAAATTAATTCGAAATCAGTAAGAAAACGCTCTAATCCCTCTGCTTAACGAATTCAAGTGCTTTATTTATTCTGACGAATTCGCAGCACAGGGTCACTAATAAACACCATAAGTAAACAAAAATATTTATGCTGCAGCGCAACATAAATTTTATTTTACATGGTCCTTACATTCTGAACTGATTTAAACTTATTGGTCTCGCCTAAAGCAAAATAAGTTCATCCAGTTCTCCGAATAAAATAATATAATACGATTTTTCCGCGATGTGTTCTTTAATTTATACGATCGGCTGGTTTTTCCGGTTGTATGGAAGAAATAAAAGAGAGTTGACGACCGACGGTCGTCAACTCTCTTTTATATTAATTGGGCAGCAAAAGTTACAAACAGGACGTAGGCAATGGTCATGATGAAAAAAATTCTGCGGTCGGAGGTTGAGAGGAATTGGTTCATAATAAAAAGCTTAAGTAAATGGCTGAATGATTGAATTAGGTGTTTTAAGTCTAATTTGTATGGAAAAATCTTAACAACAAATAGCCATTGAGTGGATGATAGAGTTGAATGAGCCAATGTTATTTTTCAACATTTCTTACTAAAAAGTAGAACATATCGTTTTTTTCACATAAATTTGTTCTACAATTTAGTAAGATATGAGTGAAAATAAATTAGGAAACTTTGAAGAAACCCTATTACTATTGGTAGGGATATTAGAAAAAGAGGCCTATGCCTTTAGAATTGCCGAAGAGTATGAGGTACAAACGGAGAAAGCGACTTCCATCGGATCTGTACACTCCACCCTTAACCGGCTTAGTAAAAAAGGCTTTTTGACTTCGGAAATGGGAGAACCCACGGCTGAGCGCGGAGGTAGAAGAAAACGGATTTACAAAATAACCGCTGAAGGGCAGCGAGCGCTGGAGCAATCCCGCGACCTGAAGTTATCCCTGTGGAATCAGTTCCCCGGTTTTGCCGGAAATCAATTCAATTGGAGCTTATGAAGGATGTTCAGCCACCCAAATGGGCTCAAAAGTTACTACTTGGATTTCTGAAAGAGGAATTGGCCGAAGAAGTCCTCGGAGACCTGGATGAGAAGTTTTATGCCGTGCTCTCCTCCCACTCTACCCGAAAGGCGAAGCTCAATTACTGGTTTCAGGTTTTTAATTATTTCCGGCCTTTTGCTCTTAAGCATTATCGGTCAGACCCAATTCCATTCAGTATGCTCAAGCAAAATTTTCTAATCAGCTATCGCATTCTTTTAAAAAACAAGGTTTTTTCCACAGTAAATATAGGCGGCCTGGCCATTGGCATGACGGTCGTCTTTTTAATAGGCCTTTGGATTCATGATGAGTTTTCTTTCAACACCCGGCACGAACATTACGACCGGATCGTGCAAGTCATGCGAAAGGATTTTGTAGAAGGCGACATTCGCGTGAATTCCTCTTTGGTAGGGCAGGCAGGTATTTATCTAGCCGACAATTTTCCTCACCTTTTCGACAAGGTGGCTATGACCTTTTTTAGAAGTCGATCTCAATTGCTCACAGTGGACCGGCATTCATACGACCAAGACGGCTATTTCTTTCAGCCAGACGGGCCTGAATTACTCAGTTTAAACATGCTGGCCGGAACCCGGGAAGGCCTTAAAGACATTAGCAGTATCCTGATATCTGAATCTTTGGCTAAAAAATTCTTCGGGCATGAATCGCCCATGGGACAATCCATTCAGCTGAATTCAGCCACAGAATTAACAGTAAGGGGGGTATTTGAAGACCTGCCTCTCAATTCAACCTTCGGGAATGCCACTTTTTTCGCCTCCATGGAGATCATTTACAATGAGCAGAACCCCTACACCTGGGACAATTACAATATGAAAATTTACGCCCTCCTGAAACCGGCTGTAAAATTAGCCGATGCCTCGGAGGCTATCAAGGAAGTGCTTATAGCCAACAGAGAAAGCAGCAACCGGCGGGTCGAACTCTTTTTACATCCCATGAAAGACTGGCATCTACGAAGTGAATTTGAAAACGGCATTCCTGTACCGGGACAGCGCTTTCAATTTGTGAAACTATACGGTATTATTGGCTTTTTCGTACTGCTTCTGGCCTGTATCAACTTCATCAACCTCAACACAGCTCGCTACCAAAACCGGGCAAAGGAAATTGGCGTTAGAAAAACCCTGGGTTCTCAGCGGTCCTACCTCATTGCACAGTTTTTGGCGGAATCTATGTTGTACGCTTTTGGGGCATTCTGCATCTCCATCCTGGCAGTCCACCTGGCCCTCCCCTGGTTTAACGGCATGTCGGATAAAGCGATACAATTTCCCTGGTATCAGCCTTGGTTTTGGTTTGCCACTCTTGCATTTACGCTGTTCACTGCTCTCCTGGCAGGACTCTATCCAGCCCTTTTCCTTTCCGGCTTCAGTCCCATCAAGGCCCTCAACGGCAAGATCAATCAGGGCAAGGGCAATGTTCGCTTTCGGCAAGGGCTGGTAGTCTTTCAATTTACCATCTCCATTATTTTAATCATAGGTACTATAACCATCCATCAATTGATCCAAAATGCCAAAGACCGGCCCGTGGGTTATGAACAAGATCGATTGATAACGGTCAGAGGTTTGTCTCAAGATTATTTTGAAAAATATGATCTGCTTCGTGAGGAGCTGAAAAAAACGGGCGTGGTAACAGAAATGGCGGAAGCCAATTATCCCTTGATCAACACCCTGGGCAATAACGGAGGTTTTAGCCTGCCCGGAGCCAGCCAAACTTTTGATATTTCCTTCAACACGATCTATGTAACGCCTGAATATGGCCAAACTACCCAGTGGGAACTGACAGCCGGCCGGGATTTTTCGAGAGAATTGGGAGATGAATCAGGGTCTATTATACTAAGCGAATCAGCCGTGCAACAAATGGGCCTGGACAATCCTATCGGGCAGCAAATACAATCCAGGTCAAGCTTCAACGGTCGGGACCAATTTACGATCGTAGGAGTCGTAAAGGATATGATCAAGGGCTCCCCTTTTGAATCAGCTATGCCGCTGATGGTGTTCCCGACAAAAGAATCGCTGAGATTTTTATTCATTCGCATACAGCCTGAAGTAGTATTTGCAGAGGCGCTGCCGAAAATTCAAGAAGCCTTCGAAGGGGTACTTCCTGATAATCCTTTCCATTATCAGTTTGTGGATGAGGAGTACAACACCAAATTCCGCTCGGAAGAACGCATCGGCAGCATTGCTACGCTGTTCAGCTTTCTGGCAATACTGATCAGTTGCCTGGGGCTCTTTGGCCTGTCGGCCTATATGGCGGAAAAGCGAAGTAAGGAGATCGGCATTCGAAAAGTACTAGGTGCGTCTGTGATGAATGTATGGTTGTTATTGTCGCGCGACTTCAGTCTGCTGGTGGTCATTGCGAGTTTGATCGCCGTGCCGATTGCCGCCTACTTCTTGAACGGCTGGTTGCAATCCTATGAATACCGGATTCCGGTATTTTGGTGGATCTATCTCATTGGTGGAGTGGCCTCTTTTGTGGTAACTATACTGACAGTCAGTTATCATGCTCTAAAGGTTTCTTTGGCCAATCCGGTGGAGTCGTTAAGAATGGAGTAAGTATATTTGTAGAAAAAAAGCTGCCGATGGCAGCTTTTTTTCTACTTTTTTCATCTCAAACCACCCATTATGAGCTGGATAAAAACCATTCCGTACGAAGACGCCGACCCTCGCCTCAAAAAGATCTATGACCGGGTGAAGGGCCCCAACAACAACATTGATAATGTCCTACTGATCCATAGCCTTCGTCCGCATACACTGGTCGGGCACATGACCTTGTACAAAAGCGTTCTTCACAGCACCGGCAACGATTTGCCGAAATGGTACCTCGAAGCCCTGGGCGTGTATGTCAGTTACTTAAACAATTGTGACTACTGCGTGGAGCATCACTTCGCCGGTTTCTCCCGGCTGATCAATGACGAAGAAAAAGCCAAAAAATTCAGAAAGGCCGTTCAAAGGGACCGTCTGCAAGATTATTTTGAAGGAAAAGAATGGCAGGGCTGTTTGTATGCTAAAAAATTAACCTTAGCGCCATTCAGCATTCGGAAAAACGACTTCGAGGTATTAATTGAAGCGGGATTCAGTGAAGGCGAAATACTGGAGATCAACCAGGTCACCAGCTATTTTAATTATGTCAACCGATCCGTAGTCGGGCTCGGAGTGAATACCAATGGCGATGTCATCGGCCTTTCACCGAATGACAATGATGATCCGGACAACTGGAGTCATGCCTGAAAAGCCGAAAACCTTAATATTTCTCAGCAGGTACCCGAGCGGGCACCTGCTGAGAAAGTCATCCAACTTATTTACTTCACCCTCCACTCCATAATCC
The DNA here is from genome assembly GCA_030430845.1 of Bacteroidia bacterium. Classification (GTDB taxonomy): domain Bacteria; phylum Bacteroidota; class Bacteroidia; order Chitinophagales; family Saprospiraceae; genus JANQPA01. Next base: position 4,846 of record JAUIKE010000153.1, read on the forward strand.
CGGCAGAATATTTTTCCGGCAAGGTCACTTCCATACGAAGAGCGGTCGTTTTCACCGGCTCGAAGGCGACGGAACAGAACTCATCTTTTGCGATTTCATAATCGGCCGTATTATTTACCGGCACCCAAGTACTTCCTGATTTGTACAGCAACTTCCAGCCGGCCGGTATTCGGCAGCCGCCGAAAGGCCCATCATCATACCAGTAGACCTGACTGGATGAGACCGTCGATGCTTTCTCAAAATCATACTGCACCCACATCGTCGTATCCGACTTAGGCCACCAATGGTAATATACAATCGAGCGATCGCCGGAATTGGCCGGCTCCATTTGATCGTTCAGCGCCATCAGACTTTTGGTAACTAAAGAGGCAGATATCTCACTGGTGGAAGCCACCGTGGGGGCAGGCAAAGGTTTGGCAGAACCAGCCTCTTCAGGAATCCAAACCATCATTTCTCCGGCGCCCCGATGCGCCCAGGAATAGTACGGTATGAGTTTCAGGCCGGTTTCTTCAACATCCAGTGCGGTTTCAGAAGTTCTTTTTACAGATTTCCCTTTGCCGCTTATGGAATAAATTCCGTGCAGCAGATCCTTTTCGAAGCCTCCGCTGAGTGGTTCATCTCTTTCCAGCATGAGGTTCAGTACCCGTCCGCCTTCGTTGTCGGGCCATTCTACGCAGTATACCAGCGGGCCTCTTTGAATTGAAACTTTACCACGGTCAGCTTCTACACTGTCGATGGCCACCAATCTGCGAATGGGCATAGGCAGAGATAATCTCACCTCGTCGCCTTTTTTCCAGTTTCTGTCAATGACCAGGTACCCTTTTTCTTTTTTGACCTCGATAGCGTCTCCATTCAGATAAGCTTTAGGGGAATCCTCTGTATTTTCCGCAAATTGATACAAATCGCTCGGGATCGGCTTATTCTCTGACCAGCCCGGAATGCGCAGGCGCAAGGCAAATTTCTGCGTTTGCTGCGGTGTAATATGGATGTTGATATCTCCTTCCCAGGGATAAGCCGTTTTTTGCTCCAATTGGACAGTCGTACCGTCAATGTCCAGCGTAGCTTGCCCCGCACCGTACAAATTCACGTAGATGTTGTCATCCTGTAGAGCATAAAAGTATCCGGGTACGGAAGGCACAAAACGAGCCACATTACCCGGGCAACAGGCGCAAGTAAACCAGCCGCTCCTTTCATGCTGCCCGTGTGACTCCAACGGATTCGGATAGAAGAAGCCGTCTCCGTCCAACGACACTCCACTCAAAAACGAATTGTAAAGCGTTCGCTCCAGTACATCATAGTATTTGGCATCTCCATGCCGTAAAAACAGCCGGTAGTTCCAGTATACATTGGCGATGGAAGCACAGGTTTCGCAATAAGCCGACATATTGGGCAATTCGTATGGATCACCGAAAGCCTCCCCGTGTCCGGTAGCTCCGATGCCTCCGGTAACGTATATTTTTTTCGATACCACGTCCTCCCAGATATCGTCAATGGCGCTGACGTATCCTTTATCCTTGGTCAGCGCGGCGATATCGGCCATACCGGCATACATATAGGTAGCTCTCACAGCATGCCCGACGGCTTCGTGCTGGTCCACCACTTTTTTATGGGCCTGATTGTAGGCATCTCCATTGGGGCCCCGAACGTCGAGGAAAAATTTTCCGGTATCCAGATATTTTTGCTCCCCAGTCACGTGGTACAGTTTTGCCAGGGCCAACTCTATGATCTGATGGCCGGGGTATCGTTCCATTTTGCCCGCACCGAAATCTTCACACACCCGGTCGGCCGCTTTGATGGCGATGTTGAGAAAGGTCTTTTTGCCGGTTGCGTAATAATGTGCGATGGCCGCTTCGATCAAATGACCGATGTTGTACAGCTCGTGGCTGAGATCTTCCACCTTTTCCCAACGTTCGGTTCCCGACCATGCATGTCCGTTTGCGCCCATGATGGTTCTGTTGGTAAAAATGTAGCCATCGTCCTCCTGAGCCTGCCCGACCAATTCAATGAGTGAGTCGACCTTTTCTTCTAAAACAGGGTCGTCAAAGGTTTGAAACGAATAACAGGCTCCTTCCAGAATTTTATACACATCCGTATCGTCAAAGGTAAGTTCCGTACAGAACGCTCCCGTTTTTTGGCCGGCAGCTATTTCAAAGTTTTTCACCCGCCCTGTTTCAAACAACTTGCCCATCGTGAAGGGAATGGTCACATCGTGATTTGTTTTAATCCGAGGCGCCCAGAAGTCATCCTGCATTTTTACCGAAGTAAAAATAACCGGCTGTATAGGATAGGCATTAGCTGAAGAAGATCCTTCTTTGGATTGGCAGGCCGGGAGCACTAACAGTCCCGTCATAAGTATGATCAATAGCCACTTAGTTCTATGATAGTATGATTGACACTCACGTTGAAACATAATCTTAAATTTGAAAATTTAATGAATGTTATATTAGAAGTTGCGACCTAGCTCACAATTGAATAAACTTTTCTATTACAGCTGATAAAGTAGGCGGCGGCCGCCTACTTTATCAGCTGTAATGAAATTAATTGGAACGGGGGTCCGTTTCCTGCATCAGAGCCCTTATTTCAGACTCACTCAGGTGCTTGTCAAATAACTGGGCAGAGGCGATATAGCCCGTAAAGTTTTCCCTGGGAGGCCCGGAAGCTCCAATTAATATCCGGTCAGCCTCTACAAATAAGTTCATGGGGATATCCCGATCCAGTTGACCGTCGACGTAGATTGATTCTTTCATGCCGTCAAAAGTGACCACGATATGGTGCCATTCATTTTCAGACGGGACTGTGTTGTAAGAAATATCCACTGCGCCGTCGCCGTGAGCTACTGCCCCAAAATGCCCGCTACCGTACATGAGCGCTGCATAGGATCCCTGCAGCATATTGGCCCTCGTATTCCAAAGCATGAGACATTCGCCAAGCCCCACTTCCGGATTCAGCACCCAGGCCGCAGCCGTGAAGGGGGCATTCCAATCCAGGCTGGGCGGAGCCTTTTTGTCGAGCTCCAGATAAGCCTGTCCGTCCAACTTCAATGCTTTAACGCCTTTTTTATTGGCTATGACCGGGCTCCCTACTGCCTTAAACACACCTTCCAGACTACCCCTATTCGGTATTTCAGTAAGGGTTTGGCCTGTTTTAGTCTCTTCGAGTTGTAAGTCAACCAAGATTGAACGGCTGCTCGGCACACCAGGGCCTTCTATTACGGGGCGGTTATTAACCTCCAGCACGTCAAAGGTCTGATCGTATATTTTTACATTCCAAATAGCGGCATACATGCCTGTTTTTTCGGTACCGGTGATCGTCCATCGTACATATTGGCCTTTTATGTTGTTGACATCCACCATTGGAGAGCCACTGGTTTGGTTGGTCGTTTGATCGGCAAAAAGCTGCCAGTCTGTTCCATCTCCGGAGACTTCAATTTTATATTGGTAATAGAAAGTAGGGTACTCAAACTGAGTCAGGATTTGCCGGATGGGGCGCTGCTCCCCCAGATCCACGGTCAGACTTTGAGGAAGCGTGCTCCCGGAAGCCTTCCAAAGTGTACCGTTATCGTCGTCGATCGCAAAGCCCGGAAGGTACTCGTGATCAACGGGACCTCCGGTGTAGCGGCTTCCCATGGAGTTCAGCTGATAATGAGAAGAGGCGGAGGCCTTCGCCTGAAGGGCCCTATTTCGATTGGCAGCGGGATGCTTGCTTTTCAGGCGCACACCGCTGTGCGTAGGTGATATTTTAGCAAGGGTATGAGCATCCTCCAACGCCATTTTATCCATACAAACCTGCCGAAACTCTCCTCCGGAGCTGTGCGGGTTATCATGTCGGTGATAGAAAACATAGTAGTTCTCCCCTTCTTGCAGCACCGAGTGGTGCCCCGGGCCGTCAATGGTGCCATCCTGGTTGGTTTCCAGGATAGGGTTATTTTTCCCATAATAAAAAGGTCCTTCCGGATGTCTGGCCCAGGCATAGTGGAGCTGGTAGCTGCTCAGGCGGCAATCACCAGCCGAGTACATTAAAAAGTAAATACTGTCTTTTTTGATCATGTAGGCTGCTTCGAAAGCTTCGGGGATCTGCTCAATCGGGATAAAACCTTCTTGTACGATGGCATATTCATTGTTTGGGTCGTGCTTTGCCCATCCCATACCGCCGAAAGAAGTACACCAGGTACCGAAGTAAGAATAGACTGCCCCGTCATCGTCCACAAAAAACTGAGCATCCAGGGCAGGCAATCTTTCTTTGCCGGCCCCTACCGGGATGACCGGTATTCCGTCCTGGATAGGCGTCCAGGGCCCGATGGGCGTATCGGAAACATAGCCATAAATATTGCACCCAAACTGGCAATTGCCCATGAAGTAGTAGTACTTGCCATCCGCTCCCTGCTGAACATCCGGAGCCCAGCAGTTGGTAAGACCTTCCGGCAGTGCTATGTCCATTTCCTGATTATACCAATGGATCAGGTCCTGGCTAAACCACACCTGCGGCTCGCCGGAAGCCAGCTTTATGCCGTCTGTAGTGGCGTAGATATAGTACATATCGCCAAACTTTTTGATGGTCGGGTCGGCAAAATAGCCTGGTAGCAGTGGATTACCGGACTGTACGACCACTTCCTGCTGAGGCCCTTCACAATTTAAAAGAGTCAGCATTAGGAGCGCACCAAGGAGGGATTTTACATAATTCATATAAAAAGCCGTTTTTATTCCAGTTTGATATTAAATACGAAGATGGCCTGTACCGTTTTTTCCGGCTCATATTCATACACCAGCGCTTGCCGGATGGTGTATTGGTCGCCGGCAGCACAATGCCCCGGATACTGCCCCAGCGTAAATGAAAAGGCGTTGGCATCAAATTCGGAGTATACCTGCGCACTGTCTCCCCAGGCAATTACATCGCCATCGGCATCAAACCAATGCCCGTATCCATTGGCTGTTCTTTCCGGGTTTAAACTTCCGTCCTTTTCGACGGCGAAAAAGGAGATGTCCTGATCGAGCTTGCTGGTGATTTCTGGAGGTTGCAGGAGGAATGCCTGGGCTAGTTGATCCAGGTCCTCTCCTATTGCAAGAGTTGTTCCATCATAGGCAGTTGCACTAACGGGAAAACTAACGTCATAAGTCAAGGTAACATCCTGTACGCTGCCGGAAGGGTCAATGGTCACGTTACCAAAAATGTCCGAATTCGTAATCTTGATTTGATACGGCCACTGATCATCATTACTTTCATCATCATCCCATGGATGAGCCGCATAAGAATTAGGCGCTCCGGTGACGACAAACCACAGTTTTTCACAATTTTCGGGTACGGTAAAGCTAAGCGTCTTAGTGGTTCCTCTATTCATATCGCCATAAACCCGGGTGCCGTTCTCTAGCAGAGCCACAAATCCGTACCGCCAGCCTTCCCTTCGCACATCTTCCACCTGGTTAAAACCGGGAGCATTCACGACGCCGGTAAACTTGACGGATACTTCCGTATCGGCTTCGGGTACTTTCAGGCGGATAACATTATAGCCTGTTGTCCCGGGGCATTTGCTGTAAGCCACCTGATAAGCACCGGTTTCGGTGGTGGTATATTCAAAAGAATGGGCAGCATTATAGGCTGCTCCATAGCTTCTAATCGCATCGATATCCCAGGTGACCATTTTGGTAGCATAATCGTATATTTCGTCGTTCAGCTCGCTGGTGGAGATACCCGTGATGCGACTGTAAGCTTGCAGGGGGTCTTCGGGTTGCTGAGCCTCGCGCCATAGGCGGCCGATGATGTCCCTGCCGTGTTTTTCCGCCCAATAGTAATGAATCAAATAGCTGGCATACCGGTAATTTTCGTGGCAGATGTGCCGATGGTTATTATTCAGATAGACCCCAGTGTGCTGGCCATTAAAAATTTGTTCCGGATAGCTTTGATAAGCCTGCCATTGTGCGGTTTGTTCCCAGAAAGCGTTGCCTCCATTCCCTCCAAACCCATAGCGAAAGCCCGTTCCGTTGCCCAGGTCACAAAACACCTGATACTGGAAGCTGTGGCCGATCTCATGAGCAATAACAGAGCCTACAGGATGGCAGGTGCTTGGACTTACCCAAAGCGCTCCGACCACATCGTCGTAGCCTGCTCCGGTGGCCAGCCACTCTTCCTGATACAATATAAAAATCATCATTTTGTACTTATCCAGATTGGACTGCCCTTCCCCTGTTTTGGCAAACGCCAGGGTATCGACATTCAAGGCATAAAACTCTTCTGCTTTCAGTAGCAAGTCGTCAATATCCACCCTTAGGGCTGCCGGCACCTCGCTCGAATTGGGGTCCCGATCGCCATACCCGGCGCCCCAGAACACAATAAAATGCTCCGATTGTTTACTGCGGCCGTAGTACCATGGACTGGAGCTCTTGTACAGGTCCAGGTTCTTTAATTCATTGGGAATATAGATCCGGCTGGTATCAATGGTACTGGGGTCCAAGACCGTAACGGTATCCTTCGTTTCGGAAGAATCTACGGCCATCTCGTCTTTTACCGTCGGTTCCGTAACTGGTGTAAATTTTTCTTTTGAACAGCTAGTCGATACATATACGCACATCCCCAGGCCTATAAATATTAGGAGGGGAAAAAATTTAGTGGTCATTTGCATAAGGATAGAGACAATGAAGAGAATGATCAAAAAGTTAAAAGATGGGCACAAGGTTTAGAAAGATCAACCTTGCGCCCTATGTTCAATTTATAAACGTATGCTACTCAATCGTGATATTGAAAGTAAAAGTCACTTTACCCCCATTTAATTCCGCCACTTGCTTGTAGGAAAACTGATCACCCGGTTTTGCGTTTTCCGGATGGTGCCCGATGCTAAATTCCAGGAGTTCGTTGCCATGGAGCAGTTCGGAATAAACGACCGGCGCGTTCAGACTATCGGCCCAGACCGTTACGTTGCCGTCCCTTCCGTACCAATGGCCCGGATGGTTGGCTGTGGAAGCCGGCATACCTTCATCGTTGGTGTAAACGGAGCCATCCGTATTGAGGCCGGAGAATACTAAATCTCCGCTATCGATGGCCTGATGGATCTGGTAAGTCGTCATTTTAAAAGCCTGCCGCAGGGTATCTTTGACATTAATACGGGTATTGGCCGACCAGTCATTGGCATAGGCCTGCATGACGTTATAGGCTACTTCCAGGCTTTGAGGATCGCCCGTTGGGGGCGTTTCGGGATCTACATAACCAATGACCGTAACCGTAATGTTATACTGCACCATCTTCGTATCCTTGTATAGCAATCCGACCTGTACCGTGTAAGACTCGCCTTCTACTGCCGCATCGGGGAATTGCCCGATATGGAAAACCCCTTCTTCATAGTTGACAAACAAAACGCATCCTTCGGCGCCCCAATTGGTTACAAAGCCATTTTTGGCATACCAATAACCGGCATCGGCTGTGTAAGTACTGGTATTTGTTTCATCCGGATTGATACCCAGGAAAGTTAAGTTGGCTCGCAGTTCATCAGCCGAAATACCCATATCGGAGGAAGCCTGCTCAAAATCGAAGTTGAGATCGGTAGCCGCATAGCTGTTGTCGGGGATCACTTCTAAGGTAAGATCATAAGAGGAAACGACTTCAGCTTCAGGCATTTCTTCTACATAAATATCCCCCACTGTGATTTTAAAAACCAAGGCCAGGCGGTAATCGTCTTTTACCAAAAGAATAATGATCCGATGCTGATTGCCTGTACTTAAACGCCCCGGATGCTGCCCCACCACAAAACTTGCTGTGGATGGGTTAAATTCGGTGAAAATCATATTGGTTTCACCCCAGGAAACGACATCTCCATTGGCATCAAACCAATATCCCAATCCATTAGCTGTCAAATTACCTGTATAATCATATCCCGTTGAGCCGCTGATCACTTGAAAGTCGACCTCCTGCCCCGACTGAACGCCTGCCGAAACTGCCCCTAGTGCAGCGCTAAACTCCTCTAAAGAACTATAACCCAGTTTTTCCAATATAAAAGTCGAATCAATCGATACATCTATCCCCAGGTAGTTGGTGGTATCCCTCGGGAGTGTAATGTTTAAAATGAGGCTATCATTGGCATTGATCTTATATTTTTCCTGTTCCAGAGAGTCGAGGTATGCCAGCTCTTCTGGTGTATATACATGTTTTACACTCGGAATCTCTTTTTCACAAGCCACAAAGGCCAGCAGGAAGATCCCAAAAGTTAAGATGGAATATATTATCTGACGCATAATTATTTTTTTTCTTGATTTTAATAACCCGGATTTTGTACCATATTGATATTTCCGTCAATAAACTGCTGATGGATTGGGAAAATGTCTCTAAGCCTGGCAGTGTTAGGGTCGGTCTCCGCATCTTTACAAAACCAAGACTTTCCGTTGTATACATTCATACCATTGCTGCTTACCTGAAAGCGTATCAGGTCTTGTCGTCTGTGATGTTCACCAACAAACTCCCAGGCCAGGTCATCCAAAAGGCCTCCAAACTCAATATCGTCTCCCCCTTCATAAGTCGCTACCAGGGAGGCCGGGTCAAAATTAGTAGCTCCTTCACTAGTCCACTCCCGATGGCCGTAGTCATAAATACTTCCTCCTGTAAGGTCCGCCACGGTGCGCACTGCATCTTCACTGTTTTCAAAAGAACGTTCTCTTACCTCTGTAATAAGAGCGGCCGCTTCTTCCTGATTCCTGCCGAGGCGAAGAAGGCACTCCGCTTTAATAAACATGGCATCAGCCAAACGGAAAAAAGGAATATCGTCGCCATAAGTGCCGTCCGGCCCGGGAACGATCTCATTTTTTATAAAACGGTATCCCTCCAGCATATAAGCTCCTGGGTTATCAATAGAGTGTACTTCTTTGGTATATACCAAATTCACTTCTCCCTGATCATCTGCATTCGCTCTTAGAGGCTCCCCTGTTTCAAAGTCGTACTGCTGGCCATGAGCCCAGGTACCGGAAAAACGTTGGTCGTTGGGGTGATAGGTATCGATGAATTGGGGCACGGCGCAACTACCGTTCCAGGGGCTTCCATTGTAGCCAAAAGCCTGGGCTCCGGGGCCGAACAGGCATTTGTTGACGAGATAATTATGAGAAGCCAGATTCGCGTCAAGCGGAATCGCAAAAATGATCTCGGGGCTGCCAGAAATATCCGCCATGAAGTTGTCTTTATAGTTCGGAGCCAGTGAATAGCCTCCGTTGTCGATGATGTCGGATACTTCAGCCAGGGCTAGCTCGTAATATTCGTTGCTGGAATGGTCGTTGAACCAAGCATTGTGATTGAGGTACATTTTGGCCAGGATCATCTCTGCTACATACTTATTGGGATGGCCAAAAACGTGTTCTGTGCCCAGATCCTCTTTTACAGCCTGCAATTCGCTTACTATGAAATCAAAGGTTTCCTGTGGATCTGCCTGAGTCGGCAAATAGCCTGGTTCCAGTTCCTGAGTAGTTTCCAGGGGAATATTTCTGAAACAATCGAAGAGCACATAATAATACATCGCTCTCATGGCTCGCAGTTTCGCACTTTGCTTCGGGTCGTTCTGGATCTCTTCGATGTCCAGCAGCTTATTGGCATAGCCGATACCGGTATATGAATAATTCCATATCGTCCAGAAATGACCGATGTTAGAGTTAAACTGGTGCTTGTGCATGGAAATGTACAGGTCCCCCCAACCAATTCCCACACGAAGGGGCGTCATGATCAGGTCAGAAGATTCTTCCATGATGTCAAACAAGCCGTTCCACCCCCAGTAAGTATATCGGAGATTGTTGTACACATAGCCGGAGAGGCGAGAAATATCTGCCTCTGTAAATTCTATATTTTCTTCGCTGAGCTGATCATAAATATTTTCTGACAAGTCGGTACACGAAATCAGAGAGATCAGCACAAAGAGCGTAAGGCCTTTTTTAAATTTATATTTAAATATTTTCATGGTCTTGCTTATTTAAAGTTTACGTTTAAGCCAAATGTCAGGGATCTGATCGTCGGGTACTTGTCGCGGAAGTCATTCCCTGCCGCAAAAAAGTCGAAGTTGGCCAATTCGGGGTCCAAGCCTGAATAATTGGTCAGGATCAGGAAGTTCTGAGCCGAGCAATAGACCCTCAGACTGGAAACTTTACTGCTCATAAATTGCGGTGTGAAGGTGTAGCCAAGTGTTACATTATCGATTTTCAGGAAGTCCCCATCCTCTAAGTAGTAGCTCACAAAGGCCTGCGCCTGAGAATTCGATAGTGGAGCGATACCATATACCGGATCGGCCGCGGAAGCCAGGCGGTTGTACTGGATGGAGTTGTTTTCGTAGAACATCCGCTGCTCGTTGAGGATCTTAAAGCCAAACTGGCCGGTCATTTGAATACCCAGGTCGAAGCCTTTATACGCGAAGGTATTATTAAACCCAAGGTAAATATCAGGAAAACCGTTGCCCAAATACTGCCGATAATCATTCGTATTCAAGGCAGTTGAGTACTCAAGCACCTCGCCGGTATTGGGATCTTCCACTAACCAGATGCCTTCCTCTGTAACACCTACTGATCGAAGGCCCCAGAAATTACCTATTTCCTGGCCAATTTCCACCCGGTGAGTCGGCACACTGATGGGGTCGCCCGCATAGGCTACGTCGAGGAAGTTATTCGTTTCATACAGGTCATTCGATAGGTTGAGCAGCTTACTCCTGTTGTGTGTGACGGTCACTGAAGCGTTCCAGAGGAAGTCAGGGGTGCTGACCGGCGTAGCTCTCAACATTAATTCAACTCCCTTGTTTTCAATAGACCCTACATTCGCGAGTGTGGAGGAATACAAGTTTGGCGGAACCGGAACGGTGTAGTTGTACAACAGATCGGTCGTTTCTTTACTGTATACATCAATGGAACCACCCAGTCGATTTTTGAAGAAAGAAAAATCCAGCCCGAGGTTGATCTCTGAAGTTTTTTCCCATCTCAAATCTGGGTTTGGGTTTTGGGTGATCTGCAGGCCGGCCACCCAGTCTCCGTCCTCGTTCAGGTAATTCCCGTAATTGTTGTCATAATTGTACTTGGTGATAGACAAATAACTACTGGAGGGGGCCTGCCCCGTTACGCCATAGCCTGCCCGCAGCTTTAAATTGTCTATCCAATCCACATTTTCCATAAATGCTTCATTGCTGATGGTCCAGCCTGCTGAAACGGCAGGAAAAACACCCCACTTGTGGTTGTCACCAAATTTTGAAGAGCCTTCTCTGCGCAAACTAGCCAGCAAATTGTATCTATTATCAAATCCATAACTGACGCGGCCAAAAAACCCGATCAGTTTGGAGTCGCTTTTATAACTACTCATTCCGGCCCGGCCTTCGTTGAGTTGCCCCCCTACCCCAATGTTGTTATACAAATAGGAGTTGGTGGGGAAGTCAGCATTGCTGGCCGAAAAGCCGCTGGATACCTGATAAGTATAGCTGTAACCAGCAAGCGCCGACAAGCGGTGGCGACCAATGTTGAGGTCATAATTAGAGGTTAATTCCAAAAACTTACTGTTTCCTTCTCCGAATGATTTGCTGGCTGAGCCCGGAAGCCCGGAAGTAAACGATGTAAAATACTCAGACGTCCGGTAGCTGGAAGAGTTCGAATTAGTTTGATTGTTAGCCAACAACAAATTGGTTTTCCAGTTCAGGATAGGTTCAATCGTGATGTTCCCGGTCAGGTTAGTCCGCTCAAACTTGTTTTCACCGATCAGCTCATTCAGCATGGCCACCGGATTAAAGTATTGGAAGCGCCCGAATTCCTCGAAATAATTACCGGTATCCTCCTCATAGATCGGTGAGGTCGGGTTGCGGATGACCGCCTGGCGATAAACATTGGTAATGCCGCCGTCACTGGCATTGTTAGCTGTATTCTTTTGCAAAACCTTCAGTACGTTCACATTCACCTTTACCAGATCGTCCAGAAAGTGGTGGGTCAGGTCAAGTTGAATGCGCGTCTGGTCATTATTCGTATTGATGATGGTACCGTCTTCATAGCGGTAAAAAACATTTCCGGAATAAGTGGTCTTTTCAGTTCCTCCGGTAATATTCAGGGAGTGGTTGTGCATAAAGCCATTTTGGGTAATGGCAGACAGCCAATCCGTATCCCAGCCGTCGTCACTGAAGGAAGTTCGCCCTCTGCGGATGTCACTTGGCGAAAGGAAGTCAGCTGTTTTATAAAAATCAGAAACGGCCACATACCCATTGTAACTAACCTGAGCATTTTCGGTACGCCTTCCGGATTTGGTTGTGATCAAAATCACTCCATTGGCTCCGCGAGTACCATAAATAGCTGCTGCAGAAGCATCTTTTAATACATCAATGGATGCAATGTTTTCGGGGGCTACTGCTGTAATGGAACTCGGCACTCCATCTACCAGTACCAATGGATTGACATTGCCTTGCAAGGTGGTAATCCCCCGAAGGAGGATGTTGGAAGAAGCATTGGGATCACCAGAGCTTTTGGTGATGACCAGGCCTGCTACTTTCCCCCTGATCAATTCGGAGGCATCCTGAATTTTTCCTACAAGAAACTCATCTGACTTAACGCTGGTGACGGCACTGGTCACATCCCCGGCGCGCTGAGTTCCATAACCAATGACGACTATTTCTTCCAATTTAGCTACATCCTCCTGTAATTCCACATTGATGACGTTGCGCCCTTGTACCTGTTCTTCCCAGGTAGCATAGCCCAGGTAGGAAAACACCAGGGTTTCGGTACCATCTTCAAGATCGATGGAATAGCGCCCGTCAATTTCGGTGACCGTCCCTAATGTGGTTCCTTTTACTAGTATACTTACCCCGATCATGGGTTCTCCGTTGCTGTCGGTCACAAGCCCGGAAACATTGTGTTGGATAACCGGTTCGATAGCAGCTTCCATGATGGTTGTAGCCCGATCGAACGGATTTTGTTGGTTGCGCCGGATACTGATATCCGACTTCCGCTCGAGCCGGTCGAGCTGATTAATTTTTTTCCGGATTTTCCTAAAATTTTTGCGCCCCTGCCCGGTATCGGCATATAAGACGATGTATTTAGAGCTGATGATCTCGTAGTTAAGCCCCGTTTGACGCAGCAAGCGTTTGATGGCGGCTTCTACAGCCTCTTCGCTTTTGATGGCGAAATCAACCTTTTTATCTTTAACTAGTTTTGATTGGTAATTGAAAAAAACCTGATAATGCTCTTCAAACTCTAAGAGCACCTCTTTTAGCGGTCGTTCCTGGATGGTATTGTCTGCTATTGAATGATTTTTACTGGCAAAAAGCCCTGGCCCCAATAAAATCAACAGCAATATCCCAATGACCTTTTTGTAAGGAAAATTGTTTTTCATAATTTTAAGAGCTTTAATAATAAACTAATGATTCGAATAGCCGTTGGTGCGCGCCAACGGTTATTCCTTTTTATCTACCGGTAGATCTCTGGCTATGATATAAGTTTCGCCTTCTTTTTGGAGGGACAGCCCAGTACTTTTGCTTAAAATAGTCATGGTAACCCCCATGTCTTCGATAGGCAGAACCAGTGTAAAGGTCTCTTCTGCAAGGTTCTCCTCCCTGATCACAAATTCCAATTTATTGGCATGAGCTATTTCCTCTAATATTTCTTTGAGCGGCGTTTCATGGAACTCCATGTTGCCGGTCCGCCAGTTGACTTCCAATTCTTTTGCAATCTTTTTAGGGGTGGTCAGTTTTTTGCTGGTCGCGGAATACTGCATGATTTCCCCCGGCTCAAGGTTGATCACCTTATCGACTTCATGATCAAGATTCACTCTCACCTTTCCTTCCTCGAGGAAAACACTGGTTTCGGATTTTCGGGTATTCACATTAAAAACCGTTCCCAAAACTTCCACTGTAAGGTCTTGGGTGATCACCTGGAATTTGGCCTGTGTAGCCGGTTTTTTCTCTACCTCGAAGTAGGCCTCCCCGTACAGGTTCACTTTCCGGTCGGCTCCCTCCTTCCAGCTTTTGGGATACTGAAGGGTGGAGTTGCCGTTCAAAACTACTTTTGAGCCATCGGGCAAAACCAATTCCTTGATTTCGTTATAGGCGGTTTGTACCTCCACCGGCTGCCGTCCGTTCCATTCTATTACAGCCCAGGTGCCGATGATTAGTAAAAGTGCGACGGCTGCTATGCGACTTATTTGAATAAACAGGGGCCGTCTGGCGGTTAATTTCGGACCTGCAGCCTGAGTCGTATCTGCTTCCTTCTTTTTCTTTTCAATCAGGTCGAATATTCTATTAGAAACATGAGCATCTACTTCCTTCGATGAGGCCAACTGCTCGAATAATTCCGTCATTACATCCGGTCCTACTTCGGAGGGGTCATCTTTGACAAGCTGTAAAAGCTGCTCGAGTTCTTCCCGATTACAGGTGCCTAAAAATAGCTTCCGGATCAATTCTTCTTTTAGATGCATTTATTGTTTTTGATATCGGTTAATAACCTTATTTTATATTTATACCAATCCAAAATGAAAATGGGACTACGCCATCTTCATTTTTTTTTCATAACTTCACCAAAGTTAAATTTGCATACTATCATATTGTAAAAATCATATTTTGGGAAAGGGCCTGCTATATCAACATATTATGGAGCTGAAGCGAGGCAATGAGGACAGCTTTCGCTGGGTATATGAATTTTACCATCAACAGATTTACCACTATTGTTTGAAGATTATTCGCTTGGAGCCGCTCGCCGAAGAAGCCACCGCGGACGTTTTTGTGACTATCTGGAAGAAGCGCCGGATCCTTGATCCGCAGAAACCTTTTGTGCCGCTGCTGTACAAGATTGCTAAGGATACCACCTATAATTATCTGAAAAAGATTGCGGCGGATAAGCGGCTAAAGGAAAGCTTCCTCAAACAAGCCGACGATGCTTCATTTAACAAAAGCGGAGAGATCCTTTTTCTGGAAAAAGAAAGCTTACTGGCTGTTCAACAGATCGTAGAAGCTTTGCCCCAAAAAAGAAAAGAAATTTTTAAAATGCGCTACTATGATGGATTGAATAACCAATCCATTGCCCAACAGCTCAACATTTCCGTCAATACCGTCCGGGAGCAATTGGCCCGGGCGCGGCAGTATCTGAGAAGGCATAATTTGTAGAGAAGCCTCCTTCAACTTACCCTGTTTTAACCTCCCCTTAATTCTTCCACCAATCGTTAAGATCCTTCTAATTAACAAGCAAGTAGGTTTGTCATAACAGCCTTTAACACTTGGAAGCCATTTATTTGTACTCTACAAGACAAAGTGGATGGGTACCAAATTCAAATTCATTACACTAAATGAACCAAACAACATAAACCTGCCTAGTTGAACCATACCTAATCCCATTTGAAGGCTGCCTTACGTACCTGTAGGCCAGGCATTGAAAAATAATAAAATCTATCCGCCGGAGGCGAAGTGATTTTTATCCTTTTTGATGCCCGGAACCAGAGGAGGTTGGGCCGGCCAACTATTATTTCATTGTTGAATAAAATCCAATTAAAATGAAACGACTCGTAATCGTATTGGCTTTGCTATGCCCGCTGGGCATGCTTACTGTGCAGGCACAAAAAAACTCTTTCTTCATTGGCGGTAATGTCGGTGTGAACAGCTCCAAATTTAAATTCACCCAAGATCTGAGCGAGCTGTATCCCATCACCAACGGAAAATTCGGCCTGAACGGCGGTTTTAACATGGGCCTCGAAATCCACAATTTCACCCTCATGACGGGCATCGAATACGTCCAAAAGGGCGGAGAATATCAAACGGCCAACTTTGAAGATGAGCAAGGTGTCGGGTTTTATACGGCCAGTGAAAAATGGCATACATTAAGTATTCCTATCCTTATCGGCTATCGCAAATACTTTGGAGAAAAATTTGGCGTCACGCTGGCTCTAGGGCCCTCCATCAATATTGGGATAAGCGGAAAAATGGATGAAGAAACTTCCTACTTCGGAGAAGAACAGGGCGACAAGACCAACTATCAGGTCAATTTCGGAAGCGACATCAACGACGATTATCGCGCCACTCAGCCCGGCTTCCGGATCTCTCCGGGACTGATCTTCCTACTGAACGATAAAAGCAAACTCACTTTCAATATTACCTGGGACTCCGGCACCCGAGATGCTTACAACCCTCGCTACAAGGCCGCCAACGAGTTCTTTGAGCAAAACAAGGGTCTCCAACTGACCCGCTCAACCCTCTTTACCGTCGGCTATGAGCACCATTTCACTTTCAATGATAAATACTGATCCAGGATGAAAATCTGTAATAATTGCAATACGGAAAATCAGGATGAGGCGCACAAGTGTGCTCACTGCCAAATGACTGATGATTTCAGGCCAAAGGCAGAGGGGGTGCTCCATGCGCCTCATCATTCAGACGAACAGGCGCGGCAGTGCATCAATTGCGGCCACCCCAAGCCAGGCGAAGGCCCCAAATGCATGCATTGTCACTTTCCCCTGCCTGATGGTGAAAAGCCTGTAGATGCTGTGCCCAAATTATCCGTACATAAACCCAGGCATGATATGTTTCGCAAAACCGGGCATTGAGGTCTAGACTTTGCTACATACATTACGCCTCTCTGAGGCTTCAACGTCCAAGAACTTAAAAACTCTTGACAACGACTGGATAGATGTTTGAATGTAAAAAGCTTAATCATGCCTAAGAAAACCAGTTTACTATGACCAGAAGAAAAATGCAGTTATTTAATCTTTCCTTTTTGGACCTCATGACAGGGGCCCTGGGGGCGATCATTTTTCTGTTCATCATCACCCCAAAAGGAGGAGAATCGGCCGCCCAGGTGCGGCAGGCCGCTATCTACCTCGATACGGTCCAAATGAAACTGTACGGGGATCTGCCCGACAGTCTCCTGGACAAAGAAGCCGGCGACACCCTTTTTGCCGTGCTCCTGGGCCACAAGCTGCTGCCGAAGGAAAAAGAAAAATTTCCTCGGGTCCTGACCGCTCAAAAGCCTAAGGAAACGCCTAAAAAGAAGGAGCCTGTGGAGAAAAAGAAAGAAGAGAAAAAAGTAGAAAAAGAGCCCAAAGAGGAACCCAAACCTCGGGAAGAACCCAAACCCGAGACGCCCAGGCCTGATCCGAAGCCGCCCGTATATCGCGGAGATGCACCATCCGTGCCCTGTGCTGTTTCGATAGAGATCAGCTGGGCCGACAAGAACGACAATATTGACCTGTACGTCTGCCGAGGCAATGCCTGCGTATACGGAGGCGACAAACGAGACCGGATGATCGGCGAGTGGGACAGCGGAAAATCCCGCAACCGACTCTTCGGCAATGACCTCCGCACGAACCAAGAGGCCGTACGGCAGTTTGACAAGATCATTCCGGGAGAATATAAAATTTATGCACTCTTCAAGGAAAGTGCCTCCAATGAAGAATCTCTTTTCATCAACGGACTGATCTACACCAAAAACGAGCAGGGCGATGAGCGAGGCGAATCCTTCAGCAAACGCCTGAACATTAGCAAAGAACGCACACTAATTGGTACCCTGATCATTGAAGAGAATGGAAACTATTCCTTTTCAAGAAAATAATTTAATAAGAGGCTGTCTCAAAAGACCTATGGCCTTTTTCGACGCCCTAAAAAAACTTTATAGGGCGTCGAATAACAACGACCCGACGGTCCGTATGGAAGGAGTTATGAGACAGCCCCTCAAAAAACTATACTATGTTTAATAACAAGCGCACACAGGCTATTTTCAGCCTCATTCTAGCAGCCGGACTATGGTTATTATTGATCGTCTTGGGAAGTATCTTCCCTTCCGGCTCCGGCATGCATCGTTTTTTTGAAATGCTCGGTGGTTCAGGCCACGGTATTATCCAGGCCCTGATCTATGCTTTGTTTTTCTTCAGCATGTTTGAGTTGTTGGAAAAACGCAAATTTGTCAAAAGACAGTACACCGGCTTCAATTTGGGTTTACTCCCGCTGCAGGACCAGCTTGTTCTCAGTCCGGAAGAGGTGGCCCAGATCAAGCTAAATACCATTCGCCTGGAACAGCAAGGGCAATCTACTCTGGTCGGCGATTTCATCAAAAAAGCCTGTACCCAGTACCGCAATGATCAATCGATCAGCGAGACTTTGCAGGTCTTCTCCGCCCAGGTAGAAAACAG
>JAUIKE010000362.1 GCA_030430845.1 Bacteroidia bacterium
GTGATGAACTTTTTTACTTCAAACTACAGATGCCGTCCCTGCCCTGATATTGCCAAAGTAATCATGTCACTATATATCATCCAATTTCCATGCCAACAGCCCCAAACCCAGTAATAACAAGGACTCCATGGGAAAACCCATTATTTTACATACTAAATACTGTATAAAAATTAAACAGGGGGTGTTTAATTTTGTAGCGATTAAAAAAAGAACATGAGTCATCCCCTATTTTAAAAAAGGGGGATTTAATAAAATAGGCTATTCAACTAAACCTTGATTTTCAATTAGTTGCTCGTTTAATCGCGGACAACGAGCAACGGACAACGAACAACAAAAGCTAAATGATTGAAAAGCACGGCTTTATAAATTGCCTCAAAAATTCGGGATGTCTCATGTTATTAGTAGTATTATGGTTTAATCACTTTCTTTTTCTTACTTCTATCTTCCTTCGCCGGCTCTTTCGGATGGATCGGCCCTTTCTCTTTCATTTGCTGCATCACATTTTCAATCGCCTTCTCCAACTGTGGATCAATTCCCTTCGCCAAAGCAGTCGGGTCTTCTTTGATCTCGATATCCGGCTGCACCCCATATCCTTCTTTGAACCAGGTTCCATCCGGATTGTACATGCGGAAAGTAGGAACTGTCACGGTACCACCATCGATAAGAGTAGGCGCGCCCGAGATACCTATCAATCCACCCCAGGTACGGCTTCCGATCAGGGGCCCCAATTCGGCTTTTTTGAAATAATCGGGGAAGGCATCCCCTCCGGAGCCCGACCAGCCATTGACCAGCATGGCCATGGAGCCGAAGTTAGCCACCGGTGGCCATTGCCAGTTTTGACCATCACGAACCGACCAGTAGGCCAGCGGCTTGCGATTCAATAGCTCTATGAAGCGATCCGGAATTTGCCCCCCATTATTGAAGCGCTCATCCACCACCAGGCCTTCCTTGTTCCACTGCCCGTAGAACTGGCGTACCAGCTCGTTCTGTCCATCCACTCCGGTACTTGGCACATAAATATAGCCAATTTTCCCTCCGGAAGCTTCCTCTACTCGCTTGCGATTTTTTTCGATCCAGGCCAGGTTTCTCAGGCGGGTCTCGGATCTCAATGTTTTCACCACTATCGTGCGCGCCCCCTCCCAGGAAGCTGAGCTATTGACGGTCAATTCAACAGGCTCGCCGGCCAGACCTTCAAAAGCAGCCCAGGGATCAGGGTACTCATTCAGAGCCATGCCGTTCACGGCCAGGATGTAATCACCTTCCTTAACGTTCACCCCCGGCTCATCAAGTGGGGAGCGCACCTCATTATCCCAATCTGCTCCGCGAATGATCTTTTTCACCCTGAATTCACCATTGGCTTTTTCCCAGTCGACGCCCAGGTAGCCTACGGCGCGGCGATCAGGTGATTCCTGGTCACCACCTCCGCGATAAGTATGCGAAGCATTGAGTTCGCCGATGAGCTCGCCCAGTATATAGTTCACATCGTTGCGGGTCATGGCATATTGGATCAGTTGTCCGTATTGCTCTTTTTTGGCCTCCCAGTCAACACCGTGCATTTCATCGTCATAGAAAAAGTCGCGCTGGAAACGCCAGGCATCATTGAAGATCTGCGTCCACTCCTCGCGTGGGTTGACGGTCATCTCCATTTCATCCAGCGCCAGCGTTTTTTCCAGCTTTTTATTGGGGCCGACATCAATGATACCGGCTCTATTGCCTTGTCGGATCAACATTTTTTTTCCATCGGCACTGAGCTGGAAGTTGCCTATCCCGTCTATAATTTTCTTTTCTTCCCGCTCTTTCAGATCGTAGTACATCAGGCTGGGTTCTCCCCCGCCTGCGCCCGAGTTCGGGAATCTTGCGTAAATCACTTTCCCTTTCACTGCTTCCATAGCGCCCATGTTGCCAGGCCGGGCAGGTAACATGATCAGGCGGCGTTCAAAGTTTTCAAAATCGATGTCAACCACCTTCTCTTTTTTATCGTCTTTTTTCTCCTCCTTTTTGTCTGCAGTTTCTGCATCCACTTTTATGGCCACCGTATCGTTTTCAGCAGAAAGCGGAGAGGTCACCTCGTCTCTGAGTGTGATCATGGCAATGCTAGTGGCGTTCGGATAAGACCAGGAGTTGTCATAATCGCTGTAAACCGGGTTAAAGGTTCGGTTGGTTTGGATGTACAGATAATCCCCGCTGGGGTCGAAAGTAGGTTGGAAGTCAGAATAAAAGCCTTTGGTGGCTTGTGTCAGCTTTTTGCTTTCGGTATTATATATAAAAATAGCGTTGTTACGGCTTTCCATGGATTTATTATAAGCCAGCCATTTACTATCCGGCGACCAGCTGGCTTCCCAGCCTCGAAGCCCGCCCTCAAAGAGGAAGAGGTCCTTATCCACCTGATCAAAAGAATTATTGTCCATATTGTAGATCCAAATGCTCATGGCCTGATCTACAAAAGCTAGTTTTTTGCTGTCGGGCGACCAGTACAGGTTATAGCGGAAGCCAGGGCCCAATTCCGTCAGAATCTTTTCTTTGGCACCTTCTTTCATATCTCGAACAGCCAATTCGTACTCGCCGGTCTTATCGGTCCAATAGGCAATATATCGTCCATTGGGCGACCAGGCCGGGAAGCGCTCGGCTACACCGGAGGTTCTGGTTAGGTTTTTGATGATCCCTTTTTCGGACGGAAGGGAAAACACATCGCCCCTGGCTTCAACAATGGCGCGATTACCATCGGGAGAGATGGCCATGTTTTGGATATAATCTTCAGCCTTTTCCTTTCTAGGCTTAATCGTGATCAAATCGGTTCCTACCTGGATGTTAACCGTACGATGCTTCAGGCTTTTTAGATCCAGCAAGTGGATTTTTCCATCGGCTTCAAATACAATTTCCTTAGGGCCAAGTGCCGGGAAATGAACGTCAACGTCCTTGAAATTAGTGATCTGTTTGCTGGTTTTGGATTTAGTATCGTACACCCAGATATTGGCTCTGGCATTGGGGCCCTGATCAGACAGGAAAAAGACCCGATCACCTGACCACATGGGCAATTCATCGTTCCAGGTGTTGTCGGTTATGTTCGTCGACTCATAGGTTTCCAGGTCGAAGATCCAGATGTCGGCCGCCATACCGCCGGCATATCGCTTCCAGGTACGGAAGATGCGCGATCGGTCGGTAAAGGCAATTTTTTTACCATCCGGAGAAAGACTGCCGAATTCTCCATAAGCCATCGGTAGTTTTTCCGGCAAACCACCCTCAGCAGGTATTTTGTAAAACTGAGAAAAACGCTGTTTTTCGCTATTCATACTGGATACGTACAGCAAATGTTTTCCATCCGGATACCAATCCAAAAGGCGGTCGCTCATGCCATGATGGGTTACACGTGTAGGTACGCCGCCTAATGCAGGCAAGGCATAGATATCCACATTACCGTCATAATTTCCGGAAAAAGCGATCATGGAGCCATCCGGGGAAAAACGAGGAAAGGTTTCGTTGCCTTTGGCAGAGCTTAAGCGAGAGGCGACTCCGCCCTCTTTGGAGACCGTCCAAATATCTCCACCATAAGAAAAAGTAATGTGCGTGTCGGACACATCCGGGTGTTGGAAAAGCCGGGCGTCCATCTGGGCACTCAGGCTCCAACTGAGTAATAAGGTTAGGAAAATGAATAAAGTGGGTTTCATAATAAATAAGTTGAGTGAATAAGTATTTGTATTAATTTAAGGGATTGCCATCAGTTGATGGCAATCCTTTAAATTATAAATAGCTTTGGATTCAAAAGATGATATTCGACAGTATTCACAAGCATATCTACTAATAGAAGAGTGCGGAATATACAGGAAGTTGCATACCTCATAAAGAGGTGACGTTCTATAAAATCTTTCGTTACATTTAAAACTGCTAAATTACTTGGGCGGCGGTGTTATACCGCCGCCGGCACGTTGGTGACAGTCTCCGACTGTCTTACCCATTCCTGGCAGTCTCTGACTGCTATTAAAAACCTTCGTTACATTTAAAACTATTACATTACAGTGGTTAGAGCCAGTCAGAGACTGGCTTGAATTCGGTAAGGCAGTCAGAGACTGCCACCAACATGAGAC
>JAUIKE010000363.1 GCA_030430845.1 Bacteroidia bacterium
TACAGAACGACATTTTGCAAGGGTTTTCTGTAAAGATTTTAAAATCTCAGAAAACCCTTATTTTTTCTGTCTCTCTTTCCAAATTTTCAATGAACTTTTTGCCGAGCTAAAAGTGTACGGCAATGAAGTGATTCTAGCTTCAACTGCTAATTAAAAATGGATAACATTTTACTCACTGTGACTATGTCATTCTTTATGATCATAACTCCCAATAATATTTTTTAGCATGCATACCAATAGAGAGGGAGACGCTGGTAGCGTCCATAGATTAGAAATTAACATTTACTGTGCTGTTAAGTACTTCCATTCAGAGCTCCATCGGAGCGAAATATGCTCGCTAAAACGATTTTTTATATGACGCTCCGCTGGAGCTTTAGATCTTGGTACCAGACTTTGTTACCGATATTTCGCCTCTCTGAGGCTCTTAGGTTTTCAAAACAACAGCCCTGCCCAGGGATAATTCAGAGCTCCATCGGAGCGAAA
This sequence comes from Bacteroidia bacterium, assembly GCA_030430845.1. GTDB lineage: Bacteria > Bacteroidota > Bacteroidia > Chitinophagales > Saprospiraceae > JANQPA01. The sequence goes on from JAUIKE010000363.1 coordinate 484, forward strand.
TATGCTCGCTAAAACGATTTTTTATATGACGATCCGCTAGAGCTTAAGATCTTGGTACCAGACTTTGTTACCGATATTTCGCCTCTCTGAGGCTCTTAGGTTTTCAAAACAACAGCCCTGCCCAGGGATAATATTTCTTAAAACCTTTAATATTAGGGTCAACAAGGTGTCTCCCTACTTACTTTTCAATGTGCTAAATCCCTTTCTTTTTTCATTAACTTCCACCAATGAAAGAAAGCATAGATGGCCATAATTGTGTAGACAAGCATTAATATGCTGTATAAATAAAGATCTCTGCTCCAATATAGCCAGATAGAAACAGCATCGATCACTATCCAATACAACCAGGTTTCCAATACCTTTTTAGCCGTCATATAAGTGGCAATAAAACTAAAAATGGTGGTATGTGCATCCACTATAGGCATCTGTGCGTCCGTAAATTGCCTCAGGATCCATGCGAGTAATAAGGCCAAAGCTATGCCTGATACAATAGCCAGGATATGATCCTTACGCTTCCAAAGGCTGATCGGAAAATGCTCGGAGGTCTCTGTCTTTTGATTCCATTTGTACCAACCGTAAAATCCGGCCAGGATATAATAAAAGTAAAGGATGGACTCTGCATATAATTTCGAGAAAAAAAAGACATAGATGCTCAGTCCGGAGCTAATGATGCCAAACAACCAACACCAAATGTTTTCCCGAGCCGCTAAAAGGATGTATACGACACCTGTGATCACAGCCCATAGTTCAGCGGGATGCATATTCAGGAAGGTATTTTCTATGGTGTTGAGCAGGTCGTTAAAGGTCATATCGAGTAAAAAACATGACTCATCCCGAATTTTTGAAGCAACTTATAAAGCCTAGCCTTTCAATTATTTAGCTTTTGTTGTTCGTTGTTCGTTGTCCGTTGTTCGTTGTTCGTTGTTCGCGATTAAACGAACAACGGACAACGAATTGAAAATCAAGGTTTATATGAATAGTCTATTTTCTTGAACCCTCTTTTAAAAAATAGGGGATGACTCCTGTTATTTTTGAATATCGAATCGATACCTCAGCTTCTCGATCCAGGGATCTTCTGATTCCGGGATTTCGTTATCGAGGAAAATATCGATGTCGATGATTTCTGATTCGTCTTTTTCGGAGCTATCGAAAATAATCTTGAGCTCTACGGTTTGCCCAGGCTGAATTTCGTCCCAGTCTTTTTCCACGGTTGTACATTCACAAACCGACACCAGGGCGATTTTGGCTATTTCGTCCCCTTTATTGGAGATGCGGAATGTATGCTCTCGTTTTTCTCCTTTTTTAACGGTGCCGAAATTAATCGTCCGGTCATCCACTACCAGAATAGGAACACCTTCGTAAACATCTTTATTATACAAAGCAGATAGCGGGCTGATCTTAATTTCTTCGCCCAGCTTGTTGATGACGGTATTTGGATCGTCGGATTTTTGTAGGCGAGCTCTGCGAATAACGATGCTGGTAGGCCCCTCGATGATCTTAAACTCGGTACGGCGGTTAAAGTCATGCGCCAGTTCCCTCATTTCCTCAGTATCCAGGCTATCGATGAAGCCGGGAGTAAGCACCGTTCCAACCTCAAAAAGGTCTTTGGCTGCTGACATACGAGCGGAGATCGTTTGAGGTACATTTTCGCCATATCCCTTGGCCACAATACGCTCGCCGGCAATGCCCTTATCGATCAGCCAGTTACGGGCGGATTCGGCCCTTCTTTGAGAAAGCCTTTCATTATAAGGGCTCTCTCCGCGATAATCCGTATGCGAACGCATTTCGATGATCATTTCCGGATATTGGTTCATCAGTTCCAGGATCAACTGAAGATCCGGCTCTGCCTCCGGTTTGATATCTGCTTTATTAAAATCGTAGAGAATGTTTTCTAAAACGATGGCCTCTTCAATGGTAATGGTATCGAATTCAGGCTCTGTGATTTCTACGACCACCGGTGGTTTTTCGACTGGTTTTTTACGTAGATAAAAACGATGTTCGTAGGTTTTTGATTCAGTAAGCCCAATGGTGTTAATAGAGGTACTGTCGGGGAAGTAACCTTCACGTGAGGCATAAATGTCATAAGGTAATTCAAGCCCCAGTCCGTAATCGAAGCGGTTTCCTTCGTCCTGAGTTTGAGAATTCGTATCATTTGTTTTGGTATCGATCAGTTGAACCGTTGCTCCAAGTAATGGCTTCCGGTTTTCGTCGAACACTCCTACAACAAGATTTGCGACAATTTTATCGATCTCGAAGTAGTAGATATCGTCACAGCAAGTCTTGCTTTTTACCGAACGGCCTCCTTCCCGATTGGAAAGCAGCAGACCTTTGAATCCTTCCTGATCGAGTGTAAAATATTTGTCATCCACCATGGTGTTGTAACCCGGCCCCAGATTTTTGGGTTCACTCCACTGGACGCCATCCCAGGTGGTATAAAAAATATCGTATCCACCGTAGCCAGGATGACCGTCGGAACTAAAGTAAAGGGTACCATCGTGATAAAAAGGTGTGATTTCGTTGCCCAAAGTATTGATCTTTGACCCCAGGTTGACCGGTTCGCCATATACCCCTTCTCCTCTGCGAGTGGCGTAAAAAATATCGTATTGTCCTTCACCACCACCCATATCGGATACAAAAAAGAGGACTTCGCTGCCAAACAATTCACCAACGGCCGGATGCTTGACCTGGTAATCGCCATTGATACCTTCCACTTCTTCTGCACCTGACCAGTTACCGTCTCCGCCTACGCTATAGTACAGGCGGCTATCCGTTACGACATTCCCCATCAGAACGGCTCGGGTGAAATACATGGTATTGCCATCTGATGACAAGGCCACACTGGAACTATTAACACCGGGGCGGTTCACTTCTTTTCCAAGTGGGCGGGGATCATCCCAGCCTTTTTCTCCTTTTTTTGCTACCAGTATTTGAGCATGATAGTCGTTGGCCTCATCGACTTCAATAATATCATCGGTTTGAAAGCCTACATAATACATCATCTCTCCCGTTCTATTAAGAGTAGCCGCATATTCTGAAGTCCGCGTATTTATTTTATTGCCGGCGTGAACGATTGTTACATCGGGTTCGACATTTTGGGCACTCAGAGCCATTTGACAGCCGGTCAATTCCGCTTTGGCTAATTCCTTTTTGACCGGATCCTCTGTTTCAGCCACGAACTGCTGAAACTCCAGGATAGCCTCGTCATATTTACCGAGCATCTTGAGGGTTCGAGCATATTCGAAACGCACTTCTCCCCATTTATTATTCTTATCTCTTCTCAACAGGCGGGTATACCAGTTTTCAGCCCGATTATAATCGCGAAGTTTATAATGTAATTCAGCTATATAGGGAATGATTTCCTGGTCACTGCTTTCGTCATAAGCTTTTTCGTACCATTCCAGTGCCCGATAATAATCTTTGAGAGCATATTGTTCTTCAGCTGTCTCGATCATCGTTTCGTAGGAGGATTCTCTCAAGGGCTGTGCCTGGAGAAAGGAAAGGCCTACAAACGTAAATAATATGGAGAGTAAACATCCGCGTTTCATAGCGTCTGATTTTAATTTTGTATTTGGATTTGTACTAGAGTAACGTA
>JAUIKE010000154.1 GCA_030430845.1 Bacteroidia bacterium
GACACTAATCCTGCCTACGCTGGATGATTACTCTAAAGTAACCTCCTTTGGTAGGTAACAATTTACAAAATTTCAAAGAACTTCGCTTGGTTTTTAACACAGCATCTCAGGCGGATGCTGTGATGCTTTTCACGCCTGCAGCGTGATGATGCTAACGTCTTTTTTTGCTTAATGAATAGAAACAACTCCAGGCATAAACTGAATCAACCTTTAGCATCTGCGGCTGAAGGCCGCAATAGCATCACAGCATCCGCCCGACAAAGGAGGGCCTAGCATCACAAATTGAGTATCAAAAACTAATCAATTAAATCTACCTAAAAGGCAAATACATCAAGATCTAAGGATCTTTGATCTATTTCTCAAAAAAAGACCGTAAGAATGGAGAACATCTTACGGTCTTTTTCATTACAATTATGTCAAAGTCTGGCTTCCGTTCCCAAAAACAGGATAAAAAAGTTAGATTTGTACAACTTCTGATTACTAAGTTTTTCTATAGAACATCCACTTCGCCTCCAACAAATACCAAAGAAAACAATCCCATTTAGGCATTTACTCATTTCAATCGGCCATTTTCGGGCTGTTGAATTATCTGGATAAAATTAAATTATTATTAGGATGAAAAAAATTCTCACTACGACCTTTAGCTTGCTCTTCGCTTTGCTATTAAGCCTCCCGGCAGTGGCGCAAGACCGACCGCAACGACCCGGAGGCAGTGAAGGAGACGACACTAAAACTGAAACGAAAAAGAAAAAAGGTAAAACATTCAAAGATGTTATTACCGACGAAGCCATTTCAGATGAAGGATTATTCACGGTTCACAAAGTAGGCGCCAAATACTACTTTGAAATACCCGATGAGGTATTGAATAAAGACATCCTCCTGGTAAGCCGTATTTCCGGTTTTGTGAAAAACTTCAGCTTCGGCGGCGCCGGACAAAGAACAGGAGAACAAGTAGTCCGCCTGCAAAAGCACGATGATCAAATTCTGTTACGTGCAGTTTCTTTCGAACAGATAGCCGACGAAGGCGACCCCGTCAAGCTCTCCGTAGAGCGCAACAACTTTGAGCCTGTCATCGAGGCTTTTAAAGTCGAAACCATGAATGAAGACTCCACTGGGGTAGTCATTGAAGTGACCTCTATGTTTACTTCTGATATTGCCATGATTGATCCTTTTAGAAGCTCGGCTCAACGAAGGAGGTTCGGTATTCGGTCTTTAGACAAAGGCCGCTCTATGATCAATTATATGAAAGCCTTCCCACAGAATGTAGAAGTTCGCCATATTCTCACCTATCAAGGCACAGAACTCCCTGACAACCAATCTACTGAAACGCTTTCTATTGAAATGAACCAGTCTTTTATCTTGCTTCCGGAAGATCCGTGGAAAATTAGATACTATGATTCCAGAGTCCAATACTTCGGCCGCAATGTAACCAACTACAGCTGGGACGAGCAAAAGGCCGAATCCCGCCGCATCATCGACCGCTGGCGCCTCGACCCCAAAGATCCGGATGCTTATTTCCGCGGAGAATTGGTGGAGCCTAAAAAGCAAATCGTTTACTACATCGACCCGGGAACGCCCATGAAATGGCGCAAGTACATCAAACAAGGGATCGAAGACTGGCAACCGGCTTTCGAAGCAGCCGGCTTTAAAAATGCCATCATCGCCAAAGACCCACCCAGCCCGGAAGAAGACCCAGACTGGAGCCCGGAAGATGTACGCTATTCTGTAGTGCGCTACATCACCACCGATATCCAGAACGCACAGGGGCCTCACGTTTCTGACCCACGTACTGGGGAAATTCTCGAAAGTGACATCCTATGGTACCACAATGTGATGAATCTGTTGAGAAACTGGTTCTTCATCCAAACCGCTGCCGTCAATCCGGATGCTCAAAAAGTCAAGTTTGACGATGAACTGATGGGTGAATTGATTCGCTTTGTAGCGGCACATGAAGTAGGACACACACTTGGTTTTCCGCATAACATGGGGGCAAGCCCTGCCTACCCTGTAGATTCTTTGAGAAAGCCTGGCTTTGTTCAACGCATGGGTGTTGCGCCTTCTATTATGGACTACGCGCGCTTCAACTACGTAGCGCAGCCGGAGGATAAAGGTGCCGGTTTGTATCCAAAAGTAGGGCCGTATGACAAATGGGCGGCCGAATGGGGTTACCGACTGATTCAAGGTGCCGATACACCGGATGAAGAAAAAGCAACCCTCAACAAATGGATCCTCGCAAAAGCAGATAATCCCATTTTCCGATTTGGAGAAAGTTCCAGAACAGACCCCTCTTCTCAAACGGAAGATGTCGGTAGTGATGCGGTTGCGGCCAGTGACCTGGGTATCGAAAACCTGAAGCGGATAAAGGCCAAATTGATGGACTGGGGTACCGTTAGCGGAGAAGATTACAGCGACTTAAGCGAATTGTACCAGAACGTTGCCGGTCAGTTTCGCCGATATATGGGGCATGTGACCAACAATATCGGAGGTAAATATGAATACGATAAAACTGCTGAGCAGGACGGTGACGTTTATTCTTTTGTACCTAAGATGAAGCAACGTTCTGCCGTCAACTTCCTGAATCGTCAGCTTTTCAGCACACCGACCTGGATGGTAGATCAGGAGATTTACGGACGTACCGGTATCAACCCCGCCGGCGTCATTCAGGGCTTGCAGTCAGGAACGCTCCGTAGTTTGTTTGCTACCAGCCGCATGCAGCGTATGGCTGAAGATGAAGCGGTCAACGGTAGCAATGCATATACTATGGCTGACCTATTTGATGATACCCGGTCCAGGATTTTTGTAGAACTACAAAGCGGTGCAGATGTCGATCAATTTCGTCGTACCTTACATCGCCTATACATCGATCAAATGGGTAGTATTATCATGTCAACTGACAATACTACGGATGCCAAAGCGCTGGCCCGTGGCGTGTTGATCAGGCTACAGGATGACCTGACGAAGGCTGCCAAGCGTGCGGACGGCATGAACGAACACCACTACAATGACTTGCTGGCCCGGATTGAAATGATCCAGGAGGGCAAAGTGCCGACAGCAAATGGAGGTGGACGTCCACAGGCCTTAGACAGTGAAGAAGAATACAACGAATTCAACTGCTGGGAGAATGACCTGAGTTGGATTTGGGAAAATTAATAAAAAGAGATGACCGCCGTCCGGCGGTCATCTCTTTCATTTTATGAAAGCAATTATCAATGGCTTATGGATCGGAACAGCTCTTAGCCCTTTAGAGCTCCTCTGCATTAAATCTTACCTGGACCATGGCCATATTTTCCATTTGTGGGTTTACCACCCGCTCGAATATCCAGACTGGACGGGATTAATCATTAAAGATGCCAATGAAATACTGCCTGAACAATCCATTTTCAGATACGAACGAGGCAATGAGTTTGGACATGGAAAAGGAAGCCTGGCCGGTTTTTCCGATATTTTCCGCTATAAGTTATTGTGGGAAAAAGGCGGTTGGTGGACAGATATGGATATCACTTGCCTAAAACCACTAAATATTGAAGCTGACTATGTTTTCCGTTCACATGACGTCCTGATAGTTGTAGGGAATTTGATGAAGTGCCCGGCCAAAAGTCCTCTGATGGGATATTGTTTCAAGCGTGCTGTTCGGGAAGTGGACGCTCAAAACAGGGATTGGTTAAAGCCCATCCGTATTTTAAATGAAGGAGTAAAGAGATACAAGCTGCAATCCTACATTTTTTCTGACATCAGCAATCCCGACCGCTGGGAAATAGTAGATTACCATCGTTTTTTTTACGGAAAAAAGAAGAAGCCGTATTACATTTTTCATTGGATGAATGAAGAATGGCGAGCCAAAAAAATTAGTAAGGAGGAGGTAAATAAAGGATCTTTCCTGTATCATCTGATGAAGTCTCATTCCATAGATGTATTAGAAACGGAGTCTGGTTTCACTTTCAATAAAATCCTGGTTTGGGCAAAAAAGCAGGTAATCCCCCTTCTACCCTATCCGGTGAGGAATTTTTTAAAAAGAATAATTGTAAACAAAGAGGGGCGCTGACAGCGCCCCTCTTTGTTTACAATTATTGTACAGAAATCTGTTTCGTCAACTGCTCTGACCACTCTCCGTCGTTATCTTTCACCCGCAAGCCGATCGTATAGGTCCCAGGCTCGGGAAAGATATATTCAATTTTACTCCGTACGGATTCGGTGGTATAGAACTCGTCCACCATATATTCGTAGGCCATCACTTTGCCTCCCCAGCGGGCATCCTGATCGAAACTTTCCAGGCCTTTGATCTCCACCTGATAAGGGGCAGGGTCATCGATTTGTTCTAAAGCTAGTTTGGCCACCGGTAATAAATTATCCAGCATATTGATCTCGACGACAGCGGCAGTAGTCAGTCCCTGAGGGTCTCTAACGTTCACTCGGAAATTAAACTTTCCAGCCTCGAGCGCCTTAAAGGTAAACTGTCCGTTGGTGATGCCGCTGATATTGGTCAAAGCATCATTTACAATTTTTCCCTGAAAATAAAGCAGGCCGTTCTGAAGGTTCTCCACTTCAAGCATGCGCTCGGTTTGATCATCCTGAATAGAGAAACTAAATGCATATTCGGGATGCAGAGAAAACTTCATGGTATCCCGAAGTGTTTCCAATCCATTTACGAGGATAACAGGCGCCAGTCGATCCACCGAAGCGTCGGTGCCGGTTACGGGATTTTTTTTGTTACAGGAACTAAAGCCCACAAGCAGTATGCCGATGTATAGCAAATATTTTTTCATCTTAAATTTATTTCGATGCAGTTTTTGAAGATTATTCGTTCTTTAAAACTTTCAAAGTTGTTTGTTGTACACCATTTCTAATCTGTAGTAAGTAAAGGCCATTGGTCATGCCCAATTCGTCAACCGGTATTTGCTGCATGACTAAACCTCCGCTTAATTCCATATCCTGTAGCCAAATGACCCGGCCAAGCATATCTGTAAGCTCAAGCGTATAGGTATCTTCAATTTCGGCTTTGAACAATACGGTCAGCTCGGTTACGAACGGATTAGGGAACACTTTTGCAGGTATCGGCTGAACCCGGTCATTTCTTGCATTTGACTGCAATTCAGGACTGCCTTCTTCCTCTCCTCCACCGGTAAACCCAGGAGGCTCTTCCATTTTTTCTACATTAATATACTCCGTTTTTATGACTGTTCCTTCACAGCCATCCGGATCAGTTACAGTCAGGCGAACATCATAAACGCCCGGCATATTGTAGAAATAATACGGCTCAACAAAGGAGCTCCATCCATTATCTCCAAAACTCCAATCGTAACTATGATCTTCCAGGATGGTATTTGGTGAAAACTGAACCAGGTCCCCCTCCATCAAATTAGTGGATGGAGAGACTGAAAAATCAGCATCCGGAACCTGCGTATTGATCGCTACTTCGATCCGCTCAGAAACACAACCGTTGATGTTAGTACTCACAAAAACAGACGTATCAGATTGGATATCCCGAATTACTAATGAATTGCCTTCACTTGACGGATCAGCACTCGAAAAGTCGGCATACCACTCAAAATTAGCATTCGAAAAACCAGGACTGGAAGCTACTAAAAAGACATCTGTATTCAAACAAGCCGCTCCACCACCATTGATGTTTACATTTGCTGCCGGGATAGCCGAACCGAGGTTTTTCACCTCTGCAGCTCCATTGACACTTACCTGATCACTATCTGTGATGGTAAAACTATAAATTCCTGCCGTAAGATTGGAAAGCGTAGCTCCCGTCGAATCATTACTCCAGCTATAACTATAGGGAGGCACCCCACCAATACCCCTTACAGTAATGGCTCCTGTGGCATCTTCATCACAAAGAATGTCGTTGACAGATACGATTTCAAAGGCCAGGTTATTATCTCCGAGGATGGTAATAAGGCCATCTTTAGATTCCGTTACAGAGCATCCATCCTCATCGGTAACGGTGAAGCTGACCGTGAAGTTTCCAGCCGTTGCAAAGGATTTGTCCACCTCAACGGATTCTGAAACATTGCCGTCGCCAAATTGCCATAGATAATCTGGATAGGAAGAGATTTCCGGGCTGAATTTTAAGGTTTCGCCAATGGCGGCTGTTGTACCCGGCGCCACGCTAAATTCGGCGTTCGGTTTTTGAACTTCTATATCGATGCTTGACATTTCCGACAAACAACTTCCTGCTAATGCCTGCAACTGGAAGCTCTGACTTTCTTGAATATCCGGGATGATGAAGGTAGAGCCTACAAAAACCAGTTCTCCCGAACTGTTATACCAACGGTATTCATCAACAGGGCTGCCGTTGAGTCCCAGCAAGGTCACATTAGATCCTGCACAGAGCGGAGACGGAGCATTCAAGGCGATCGAAGGCTGTTCCGGTGTTGCGTTCTGGCGCCCGACCTCAGCAGATCTTGTAATGGATAAGCCTGAGCCATCCATAACGGTCACTGTGTAAGTCCCCTCACTTAAGTCACTGATCGTTTCGGTCGTTTCGCCGGTACTCCAGGCATAGCTGATCGCTCCGCTAGCGTTAAAGACACTAGCCGTAATGCTTCCGTCCGTATCATCCTCACAGGTTACATCGGTTACATTCAAAATAGCGGTAAGGCCGGTAGAAGAGATTACGGTAATGTAATCTTCTTTTTGCTCTACGCCCACACAACCCTCCGGGCTGATAGATATTAGGGAAACAGTATATTGTCCTTCCGCATCAAAGGATTTGGCGAAGACCGGTACAATAGAGATCGTACCATCTTCAAACTCCCATTTGTATGAGTAGCTTTCATCCAGGTCATTCGGTGTAAAACTTACCTCCTCACCCACGACCACAGTAGTCGGAGTAGCAATAAAGCCTCTATTAGGGTTGATCACCTCAATTTGCACTTCTGTTCTGGTAGGAGAAGCACATCCTCCAAGGTTTGTTTCTGCAAAAAAGGTTTGAGAAGCTTCCACATTATTGATCTGCAGCGGACTCTCAACGCCTACAATGTTTCCTCCTTCTGCCTGATCATACCAGAGGAAATTAACATCCGTTCTATCCGTAAATGCATAAAGCGTTGTAGACTTGCCAACGCACAAAGTATCACCCAAATAATTAATCACCTGAGGAGCAGCCAACAGGCCGACCTCACTCATCACGGTGACGCTATCTTCGACCGTATTCCCATCGTTATCTGTAATAGTTAGATAATACGTACCGGACCCAAGGCCTGTGATCGAGCTCGCTGTACTTCCGGTACTCCAGTTGAAGGAATAGGGAGAGGCACCGTTCAAGGCCGTTGCCGTCACCGTACCTGTTGTATCATCCACACATTTCACATTTTCCACATTGAAAAGGGCAAAAAGAGATTGTGTTTCATTCACCTGGATGAATTGGGAGGTAGTGCTTTGACATCCGCCCTCGTCCGTTACGGTCAGGCTGACCTGGTAAATTCCTCCCGAGGAATAAGCATGACTGCTCAGGGCAGTATTGGAGATAGCTCCGTCACCAAAGTCCCATTCGTAGGTATTGGCCGGGTCAACCGAGGTGGCTGCAAAATCAATAGCCACGTTAATATCCGTTTGATCTGCCGAAACAGTAAAGGAGGCATCCGGGGCAGTACCCTGGATATTGACCAGAGTAAGGCTGGTAGTTACACAAGAGCCGAAGTGAGTTTCAACCAGGAAGCTCTGAGGTGCTCCTACTGTCAAGGTCATTGTATTCCCGACAAATCTTAGCTGATCAGGATTTTGTCCGTCATACCAAAAGAATTCGGCTCCAGCCTGATCGCTAAATGCATTGAGTTGGATCACTTCGCCTACACAATAATCATTTCCGCCATTCACTAGTACCAGGGCCTGGGGCACTACATCAATCTGGCTTTCCAATGTAATCGACCCTATGGATTTATTACCTTCAGAATCCGTCACAGAGACGGTGTAAGTACCCGGTACCAGATTGGTTACGACTGTTTCGTCGGCTCCCGTATTCCATTGGAAACTGAAAGGAGCCACCCCATCTTTAACCTGAACGGCGATCACACCCGAAGCATCATCTGCACAAACCGGATTCGTAATATCAAATTCAAGTTCCAGCACCTGTTTGACCACCTGAATTGTATAAGAGGTAGTTTTCGAGCAACCTTCTTCTGTAGTGACGGTTAAGCTCAGCTGGTAATCGCCTGCCTGAGCATAAGCATAGGCGGTCGAGTCACCGCTGGTGGAATCTACATCTCCATTTCCAAAATCCCAAAGGTAGGAATACCCTTCCTCTGTTGCATTCGCCTGTAGTTCCAGCGTACCTGATAGCGGAAGTAGAAATTCCGAAACAGAAAATCCGGCATCCAGTTCTTCCACCTCCACTTCTACACGTAATCGTTCCGAGGAAGTACAGGAGTTGGTCCTGCGCTCCACAAACAAGACTTGGTTACTGGTAACGGACTCCAGGATAACCTGGTCTCCTACATAAAGCAGTGCTCCGTCAACTGCTTGGTCATACCAGAAAAAGCTGGAAGCGGGATCATCATTCACGACCGTTAAAGTAATGTCTTCCCCATAGCAGGCCGGTTTTTCTATTAAAACACTGTCGGGCATCGCTACTTCACCCAGCGCGGGTGACAAGGTGACCGAACGCACTGCAGATCTTTGTTTGCCATCCGTAATGGTTACTCTATAGGTACCGGCTGCCAGATTAGAGGCTGTGGCTCCTTCTGAAACCAAGGGGTCCCAGTAGTAGTTAATGGGGTTGGCGCCATTCAGTACCTGAACCTGGATAGAACCGGTGCTATCATTTTCACAGGCCGGATAGGTCGTTTCAACAAGCACATTGAGGTCGATCTCTACTTCTTCTTCCGGCACAACAGCCTGGATCGGCCTTGTTTCGCTTGCCTGACAGCCATTTAAGGTCGTGGTTAAGGTAACGAAATAAACCCCTGGCTGCTGATAACTTGTTTTGGGTTCAAAAACCCGGGGCCCTTCGGAGATTCGGCTGTTGCCAAAGTCCCAGTAGTAATAATCTTGTAAGATATTTTGGGCATAGAAGAATACATCGGTATCTATCTTGGCTGCGTTGGGACTCAACACAAAATTAGCATTGGGTTTGGTCACATCTATTTCTACCTCTATTCTATCCGGAGAGCTACATTCCTTATACCTGGTTTCTACGTACAAGGTTCTATCTGCCTGTACATTTTGTAGCGTCAGCAGGCTTCCGACATGAAGCAGCTTTCCATTGGTTGGTGCATTATACCAAAAATAATCCACTCCGGGTACCGCTGATACGGCTGCCACTTCTATATCTTCGCCATAACAAACCGGCGCTCCGTCATTAATGGTGATAACGGGATTGGGTAACTGATCAATTTCAGCATTGACGGTAGTCGATACCACGACCTGGTCCCCGAGCGCATCAGTAACAGTCAGGGTGTATACACCTACAGAAAGGTTTTCTATATAACTTTCTGTTCCTCCGTTACTCCAGGCATAGGTATAAGGTGGACGTCCATTAATGACCTGAGAAATAATTCTTCCGGTATTGTCATCCTGGCAAAAAACATGGTCTACTTCCAGGATGGCAAAAAAGTCTTCTTCCACGCGGATCGAGACCGTTTCTTCGGCCACACAACCACTGGGAGTAGTAACGGTCAGGGTAACCTCAAAAAAACCGATGGTTGCATAAGCGTGGTTGGCGGTAGGACCCTGAGCCGTATTTCCGTCTCCAAAATCCCAGTCGTATTGATACGCATTGACTACTTCATCAGCCAGGAAGATTACCTCTTGATTAGGCTGAACCAAGCGAGAGCTGACTGAAAAATTTGCATTTGGAGCCTCTGCTACCGCAATCGCTTGCTTAGTGGTATCGGAAGTACAATTTCGTACGAAGGATTGTGCCTGTACTAAGGTGGTATTTTGGATGTCCGGTAATTGCAGCACCGGACCGTCCAGAATAGGATCTCCAAATATATCGTACCAACGAATAAAACGGGGTACTTCTGTTTCATTATTATAGGCAAATAAAACCATGTCAGCTCCTTCGCAAATCGGATCGGTTAAACCAGACACGATAATAGGTGCCTGGATCGGTTTCATGGTATTCTCGATGATCACACTATCTACTTTCGTAAAATTATTGCCGTCTGTTACCGACAAATAATATTTCCCTTCAAAAAGATGGTAAATAGAATCCGTTCCATCTCCATCTATGGCCAGGCCCGGATCACCTGCTTTTGCCCAATCCAGTACATATGGTTGTTTCCCGCCGGTAATATCGGCTTTAACCCAACCGTAGTTATCGGCACTACACAGAACGTCATCTTTTGTAAAAGTAATTTCGACATTGATGGTGTTCAGTACCTGCGGAACGCCGACACTCCCCAGCACCTGTTGCGGCATATATGGAATCGTATCAATTACAGGCAACACCACATCTTTACCTTTATCCCAAAGCCGGAATATGATATCCTGGCCTGCATCTTGCCCCAGGTCGTTAGAAGCAATTTGAATCGCCACCAGGTACCTGCCCGAAACATCCCGAAGGGTGTCCACCCCGCGCAGCTCACCGCCAATAAAAGCAGCCAACACATCGGAGTCGGTGGATTCCACGCCTTCAACATTGACCACTGCGATAATGGTCATGGTGTTATTGAAATTGAAACCGGCAGGATTGAAGTTTCCCCAAGAGAGGTTATCATCCATTGATATCTGGGAAAATCCGATCATGGGCAGCAGAATAAAGCAAAGAACTGCCTTAAAAACATTTGTAAATTTCTTGAACATCGCTTTTAGCGTTTAGAGATGTTGAATATTTTTATGTACGAGGGGACAGCCTGACTGGCTGTCCCCTACAATATTTATTATGGCTTGGCCTTTAGCAATTTGATCAACTGCCGTTGTTTTTTCCTGCCTTCCACTTCCAGAATATAAATTCCATCCGGCAAGCTCATGACGTCGGTATCAATCATCAACTCGTTTTCTCCCGCATTCAGGTTTACTTTATCTTTCCAGATCAAACGACCACTGGCATCCCTTAACCTCAGCCTATATTTGCCCGTATCTTCGCTATTGATCTCAACGCGAACATAATGTAGGAAAGGATTCGGACTGGCCACAACCTGGAATTGATTCAGATTAGCTTCGCCAACATTAGTTGTAGACTGAACGACCACCGGCTGAGCAGCAGGGATTACCTCATCACATCCAAACGCATCCACGACTTCCAGCTTCACTTGGTAAGAGCCCGGCTTATCATATATGTGTATCGGCTCAGCTTCAAGGCTGTACTGCCCATCGCCAAAGTCCCATTCATAGCTATAAGAATCTTTCACCTCCGTCAGATCAAAGCTTACTGTATCTCCCACTGAAAGGGCTTCAAATGGTTGTTGGATTTGATATACTGCATAAGGAGATTGTACCTCCAGCGTATAATGAACACGTTCGGACGGGCAAACCCTTAGCCTGCTTTCTACATAAATATCCTCATCCTTTTCTACAGAAGCTATGGTAAACAGGCTTCCTTCATGAAGCAATTTGCCGCGGCCGTTATACCAATGGTAAACCAAATCAAGTTGCTGTTCCGTATCCGTACTAGCCTGAAGCTGAACTTCATCCCGAATACAAACCACTTCTTTGTCCAGCAAACTTACGGTAGGTGCCGGAATGGTAATGGCTTCGGTTTGCACCTCAAAGGAATCGACTATCCAATATCCATTCTTATCTGTGATTTTCACCTGGTAAGCACCGCTTGCCAATTGGTCAAGGACAGCGGTAGAATCGCCCGTGCTCCACTCATAAGAGAGGGGCTGAGTCATTCCTTCCACCTCCATGATGTTTAACTGCCCGACTTCATCTTCTTCACATGCATTACTCACTACTTGGGAGTGTACTTTAAATTGTTTATTCTCAAACTCGTATGGATCAGAGAATTTCCCAATGATATGAGACGGAATAAACTGCAAGCGTTCTTTGTTAAATAACAGTCGCTCGCTGCTGGCATCATAAAACCGAATGTCAACTTCCTCTCCAAAGGTGTCACCATAAATGAACATCACCACATAATACTTATCCTGGCCTTCCACATATCCTAGCTTCGCAAGTCCTCTACATTCTCCATCGATGAAGGCTGCTACCATGTCGGCGGTATCTACCGATAACTGACCGTCAATCTGTAGTTCTCCGGTCATGATCATGCTCATCGGATATTGCGCTGGATCAACTGCCCAGGTTTCGGGAATATCCGGATCAGCTTCCGAAGCAGCAAGCCTGATGGATTCAAAGTCAACTTGCGGCAAGTCGTTCGAAGCTGCTGCTTCTAATGAAGAAGTAGCTCCCGGATAGGATAAGGCCGCATCATTGCCGACAAAGACCTGGTATCCGAAGTAAGGCCTCATAACTTCCATGCCGCTTCCGACTACAAAATTCCAGGTACCTCCAAGGAACTCAGCCAACATGTTATTTGACAGTCCCGGTTTAGTCGGATCCTGTGCAATGGTGAAGATGAAGTCTTCATCCTGTAAGCCGGCAAAGTTAACGGTTGGGTTCAGCGCCGTATTGATATCCAGCGTATCCTGCAATGGGAAGCCGATAAAGTTATATCCGGCTGCAAGCGGAATAGGTCCGTACGTCGCATTGGCCCCTGTCATTCTGATGGTATCGTCAACGCCGGTCAGGTAGATCCGGTATCCATTTTCAGGAATCAGTTCTTCTAAGCCGCTGACACTCTCCCATTGTCCGGAGCCCGGTACAAATGCAGCCAAGGCTCCCTGGTTCGTAATAAGGATGTCGCCATCTTGTGCGTCGGTCAGTTCGCGCAGGACGTGATCAACGCTCATATCCGTTTCTTCACTGTTCACGGAGAACCACGTCCAGCTACCGTTACCATTGACGGGGATATACCTTGCCTTGTCCGTTAATTTATCCACCTCAAGAATTGCAGGCTCCATGAAGGTGCCTAATTTGTCCCCTGTTTTGAATGACAAGGTCGTCGGCATTTCCATTTCATCCAGTAAGGTGGCATTATATTCAATACCCGGTGCGGCATCCCAAACTCTAAACTCAAGCTCCTTGCCTTCGTCTTCAGGCTCCCCTCCAATATTTATGAAGGCGGCATATTGCCCCTGATCAGTTCGACCGATTTTGGCGACCCCTCTGATCTCGTTTTCAATAAATACCGCGATTTGATCCATAGTATCTACCGAAGTCATCATTGCATTTTGGAAACGATAGTTGGTAATGATGAACATGTTCCCGCTATAGGTCTCATCAACCACCCAATAAGGCGGCTTAGCGACCACTCTAACATTGATCGTCACCGTATTAACAGAAGGAGTGGCCGTCTGAGAAGTAAAAGTCATTACGACACTCGTATCTCCTACCGGTAAGGTGTTTGAGTTAATGACAAAAGTAATTTCTTCACCTAAGGAGTTAGGCAAGGCCGTGGCCGTCGACGGTACGGGTGTTGCCCATGGCTGACTACTGGTAACCGTAAACGGTACCGGAGCAGCCGAATTGGCAAAAGCTGTTGTACTCAAGTTGACGCTCGTGCCCTGGTACATAGTCACATCCAAAACATTATCGTCTACAAACAAATCACGGGTTAATACCAGGAACTCTATAGTAAAGGTGGTATCGTAAACAATACCATTTTCATCTTTAATGGCGCTGATCCGGGCGATGAGGGTATCGCCGTCAAACTGAGTGATGTCATCAGGCTGGAATACCAGCTTATCTTTATTTCCAAAGCAGGCAACAACGCCAGGCACTGCCAGGCTATCACTTTTACGGAACACTTCAAATACATTGGTGGTAGGCGTTACATCGTCGCAGGATAGTGGTTTATTGATCGCAACGGATATTTCATCTCCCGGGAGGTAAATTCCGTCTGAGGGTTCCAGCAATGCAAATAAGCCGCCACTGTTTCTGCGGATCGCCCCTCTGGCTACATTAGAATACACTTCGCCTACACTACCACACCTGGCTACTGCCCTAATCTCATACACCCCATCCGGATAATTGATTTCGTCATCCGCAAAGTCTTCAGTAATATCCCAGGTATAAAAAAGTTTAGGCGTTTGATTAACCGCAAAATTCTCGCTGTTGTAAACCTGTAAAGAATCTTTTGATATCGGATAATCATATCCTCGCAGAGGTGGATCTGACTTTGCGATCTCCAAAGCAGGAATATTAGGCGTACTCCATCCGGAGCCGTCCCCTACCCTTTTTACCTGGAGGGCGATTTCCTCCAGTGGAATATTAAACGGATCATAATCTACCAAGGTGACGACTAAGTCCTCCCGATCGTCCGGAATAAATGGATTTCGACGAGTGATCAGCCAATCATCTCCCGGCGCGGTTAAACTAAGGTCCGTACAAGGAGATTCAAACAAAACATCCACCACAACGGTATCCGGAGTGATGGACCCATCGTCCGGAATATTCACAAACAGGTCGAGGTCCGTACAAGAAGGGCGCATAATGAACCGGAGGTTCTTAAATTCGTATCGCCCTGCCGCTCTCGTAATCTCAACCGGTAAGAGGAAGGGTTGATTCGAACCAAGATAGGTAATGGTCAGGCCACCTGCCTGATTTCCTCCCGTAATGGGCTTCCCATCCACTCTGACGGTGGCTCCATTTTCATTACTGGATGCATCCAGGTATAAGTATACATCCCTGGCCTCTCCAAACGGATTGAGGTTGGCTATCTGTAAATAAACGGTGACCGGTTTGTCCGGATCCTGGTTTTCATAGGAGAAAAAGTCAAAGGCTGCCTGAGAGGCCGTATCGAACACCGCCATTTCATATCGGTCGCGATAGATGGTACCTTTTTCAGGCGGACAAGAGGAACGCCCTCCCAATAGCTGGAAGTAAGGCGAGTGCCCTTCCAGTATCGGTTTGAAGACCGTCACACTGAACTGATCACCCGGATCATCATCCGACAGGGTATAACTTACGCCCGACTCCCGTTCTTCGGCAAAAACTTGCGTACTGGTTTCTTTGCGCTCATATTTACCTTGTAAACCACCTTTAATGAAACTACTTTCAATACTTGACTCTACACCAAAGCCAGCGGTCGTTTTACTATCGGCCAGAATACCAAAGGCAAAATCAAGGTTCACAAAAAACTCATTGGTGATGGTAGTTGAACGAGTTTGATTAATGGTTTCTTCTATTTCAACATCTACACCAGCCGAAAACGTATAATTTTCTACCTGTGACAAATATCCCGGTTCATCCGCATCTAACTGGCTGATTAGAGACTCCACTTCTGATTTGGCATACTGCAGAGAGTCTAGCCAATAAGCTACTTTTGAGACGGCTTCTTCGTACTCAGCCACACGGGTGTCATCCCATTGAATCGTATTATTTAAGGCAAAATTAACGCCCGGATTGCTGCCGATTTCATTGCAGAACCCATTTCGGGCTTCAATAGCTGCCGTGATGCGTTCACTAAAGAAACTGGGAACGCCCAGGCTAATAATGGACTTCTCTACATCCGAAGTATCCTGCAAACTTTCGAGCGCCTTTGTCAGTACATCTCCTTCTTCAAGACTTAATACAACAAAGGACTGCCCATCAACTTCTAGCAGGTCAAAGAAACCGGCCACTGCTTTTTCTTCAAACTCTTCTTCTTCATTGATCTCTTCACTACAGAAGGCAAAATAAGGGACAGAGGTTTCAGAATGATAATCAAGGACGGCTTTCCAGTTATTGATACGTGTTCTAAGCTTGGTTAAAGCCGCTTCGGTAGTTAACCGGGTTGGCCCTTCATACAGATTTTTGCTGCCATTAAGGACACCGGTTGAATCGGCAGCCAATTGGCCTATGATGTCCCTGATCTGGCCGACGGTATAATTCCACTGAGTCTGAATGCCGTAGGTTCCCAGGGCAAAATTCTGAACCTTACTGATCTCACAGGTCTGATCATCATACACCAAGCTTTCATTGATCGTATAAGCAATCGCAGAGCCTACACCGACGATGACATCTGCCCGTTCTCCGATAAAATCACTGGTATTGGAAGTAGAAATAGTCTGCTTGGTAGAAGCCGTTAAAGTAAAGTCATTGGTATTTTCGCTTCCCCCACCGATCAGCAGATTAAAGTCAATGAACGCCCCAATTTTAAAGAAAGCAAATTGAGTACTGAACAGTGCTCCGCCACCACCGGAAGTAGAAACAGATTCAGAGAAAGATTTAGTAATGGTAGACCCTGACGAAATGGAAGTGGAACTTCCGTCGCCTGGTGGATCTCTTAGGATCATAAACGGCAGCTTAATTTGCCCGTCCTCATCCGAAATATCCACTATTACATCTGCACCCGGTAATTGCGAAGTTCCTTCAATCACCACCGGAATGACGATCTCACCAAGCAGGTCGCCAATATCAGAATAGTACTTCACATTGATACCATTTCTGAAAGGAGCCACTAAATTAGGCTTACCTGGCTGGAACAAGTGTGGCGGGAAACTCAGTAAATCCTCATTATAGAGTAAGGTGTCCTTCGTATTCGATAGCGCTGCTGAATTATTAATAACCAGATATCCCTCTTCCACCGAGCAGTTCAATCCATCAAAAAGTTCGGTTGCAGAGAACCTCAACGCAAAGGTCTTGGCAGCATTTACTTCCGCACTGGTAATAATGGCCACATCCTGATTTCCTTCACTACACAAATAGGTAGAAAACGGCGTTTCCAGTTTAATATTGACCGGCTTGTGATAAACCAGCCGCTGGTCGATCAGTTGGCCAAGGGTAAAGTCATCGATATCATCCTCTGGGTTTTGGAGGTGTATGTCCCTCAAATCCAGGTTATTCGGCCTGTATTTAAGATAATCGACCACTAACAGATTATTAATTTTTTTCTGAACAACATCTCTGGCCACTATGATGAGATCATTAAGCGGCGGCAGTTTGGCATTGACGATACCGGCATCCGAAGTTTTGAATTCCTTAGAATAGCAGCCGTCCCGGGTGCTGACTTCGATGATGAAGTTGCCATCCGTCGCGGGCCCTCCACAAACCGTAGTGACGAAAATCTGGGTTTCGTAAGTAAGCGTATCATCAAAATTGATCTCGGTGACTTGCGGGAAGCTCTGGAAATCCGTGAATACAAGAGGTGCATCTGCTCTGAACTCGTGCCGGATGGAATCATTCTTTTCCTGCGATAAGCTCGCCCGGATGCTCAATTCATTAATCTCCACCCGTATTTCTTCGAGTCCTTGCTCTGAAGGACTGACAATCAGATTATACTGCCCGTCCTCATCGGTGTAGGCCGTGACCACCTTTTCACTGTTATCATTAAAGGAAGAAACCGCCCGGACCTCCACACTGTCAATGCCGCAACTTACATACTCATAAGCTACCTGACCTGAAATCACATAGGCCGTACGGTCGATAAAAAACAGATTGCTCTTCGTGTTATTATCCGGTGACAAACTGACCACCATGGTATCCTGAGCAAATATATGGTCTTCATAACTGGCCCTTACTACATACTGAGCCAGCGTGTCTTCGTAATAGACATTCGGGAAATAAAAATGTCCGTTACCATCCGTAACACCTGAATAGCTATATTTCTCTCCTTTCACCACTCCTTCCACTTCGATGGTCACCCCTGGAACCGGCGCACTACCCACCGCGGTGATCACATCCCCTTCGATCAAGCCGTTACCTCTGCGATATCCTTTATCAGATTTCCCAAAGGTTTCTCCTTCGTTGACATATACTCTAACCGTATAGGTATATTCTTTGCCCGGAATACCATCCGGATCATTATAAGTAGACACTCCAGGAGCTACTTCGTCTATTTTTATTCCATCTCTATAAATTCTAAACCCATCGATATAATTGATGTTCCCCGCGAAATCCCAGGTCACTTTACAATTATTCGCGATTGTTCCATCTGTGGCGCTAACGGACAGGAGTTTTTGTTCCCAGAGTGTTATCAAATCCAGATCATAAAAGTACACAGCTCCTTTACCTGTTTGGGTGCTGATGGTAGTCGTTCCGGTACCTTGCGGCACAACTTTTGTTCCAGTGAATCGATCCACCTTGGGAGCGCCGATGATAAAGAACTCCGATCCGGCATCTACTGAAAATCCATATTCTTCACCGGATTCGGCGTCTACCAAATTAGGGCCTGCTGTGGAGAAATCAATATAATCAAAGACCCCTCCGCTTAATTTAAAGAAAAAGACGGCTCCTTCGGCGCCCTGCGTAGAACCATCCAGATCAATATGACCCGGTGCTCCTACTACCAGATAATCTTCATATAAACCGACAGCAGCTCCAAATCGGTCAGTAGAAGAGTTATAGTCTAAAGTAGGTTTATTGATTTGACCATCTTCTACCCAGGTAGTTCCATTGTATTTATAGATATATACTCTACCTCTGCCAACATTGGGCGCCCCCACTGCTATATAATTACCATATACCGAAACGGAGGTACCAAAACCACTACCTCCCGGTCCGGTGATGGTTTGGAGGGTTCCCAGCCCGGTATTACTCGTCCGATTATAGATCCGGACATCCTCGTTCTCCGTTCCAACCACCACTGCCTGATCGGTGGCATCCATCGATATGGCCCTACTACTAATGGCCTCTATACCGGCTGGAGTAAAGGCCAGCGTATTGGCAGGAGAATTATACTGAATGTCATATTCCAGGTTAAACCCGCCATTAAAGGTTCCAAAAGCAGAACTAAAGCCGTAATAAAAGTCAGAAGAAGCAAAAGATAAGGCTACCGCCTCTCCGATCCTGCTTCCATTCTCTGGTATAATGACCCCGGGCGAATAATCTAATGACTGATATACTTGCCCTGAGCCCGAGTTTTTATTATAATTTCTGGCGAAAGTTAGGAAGCCTGATTCACTTTCGGCTCCTCCGGCCGGGTGGCCTATGATAGCCAGATCGCCAACAATGTCTACATCATAGCCGGCCTCTCCATTCAAATAACTACCCGCAGGTGAATAAGGAAATGATTCCGTCGCCTTGACCGTCCAGGCAGGATCCTCATACGTATAAAAAGTAACTTTACCGGCATAGGCATCACTCTGTGGTGCCCCAACTACCGCATATTTACCATCCGTAGCCACTGAAAAACCATGAGATTCCGTCACTCCTGCCGGAGCTTTATATTCATTAAACGGAACTCTGTTTATGCCGGCATAGCCGGGGTCAGACATGAAGGCTCCATATTGGGTTTCATTATAGGCCGTACGAAGCGTTCTAATGTTATAGGTATAAGTTAAACTCTGGTTGCCTCCTAACTCATTAAAGACATCCGAATAGTTCCGCTCTCCTGGTTCCACTGTAGCAATGATGACATTATCCCGCCATATTTGGAAGCCGGTCACGTTGGCATCCAGCGGAAGCGTCCATTCTAATTCTACCTTATTATCAAAGGTGCCATCTGAGGCCGTGAAAGTTTGAATAGGCGGCGGTGTAGGATAAGTGAGGGTTTGGTCATAAGAGGTGGACCGATATTTGATGCCTTCCCTTTCTGAAACCGCATAGATTCTATACATGATAGACCTGTTGGGCGGCCCAAAGGCATCCTGCTCATAAAAGGTCCGCTCTTCATTCAGTTCGGAAACGGGAATTATGAACATCACCGTGGAGTCCTCCGTAGGTGAAATCATCACCATATATTCCACTTCAAAATATTCGACTCCCGGTGGTTTATATTCAAAGTTGATATTTACCAGGCCTTTAGAGGCATCCGGTACGATCGAAGGATTAAATATTTCATGAATTTTAGGGAAGGTTCTTATGCCCAGGGTCCCTACCGACTGATAGATCATGTTGCCGCGCTCTACTACGGATACGATACGGTAATCGTGCAAGGTGTCCGGCAAACCCGCAAAATCAAAATAGGTATAGGAGCTGTCCGCATCCACGATTGCTATCAGATTACTATCTCTGTATATTCTAAAATTGTCTACATAATCGCCATTATATTCCCATTGAAGCTCGATGGCATTCGTGTCAGCACGGGTAATAAATTGTACATTCTCGGGATCTGCCACCCCGGGATAGTCCACCGTAACCGAAACGGGGCTTGATTTGATCAGCTCTGTCCCCCTTTGCAATACAGCGGTTACCGTATATATATATTTCTGATCCGGTATGCCTGTGTGATCTTCGAACCACAGGTCTTCATCCGCTTCAATAAGGGCGAGTATATTATCATTGCGCTCCAGTTGATAATAGCTGACTTTCCCATTTGGGTGACTCCAGTTGATTCCCACAGCATTATCATTGCCAAAATAACCGGCGGTAGCTGTTAGGTTTTCAACAGGAAGGAATTCGGGAAAGGTAGTCGTGAGTAACAAAGGCTCACTATATTGAGCTTCTTCGACCTCATCTTGGTAAAATGCTCGTAACACATACGTATACGCGATACCAGGAGTACCTGAATCATCAAAAAAGAATTGAGCAGAATCTCGAAATACCGTCCCGACCTTATTCAACTCCCGGAATACTTCTACTCCATCATACAGGCCGTCGTTGAGTGCCCAGGAAACCAAAACCCCTTGCTTGTCAACAGAAGGCGTGGCCGCCCCTCCCATGAATCGAGCTACACTATCCTGAATCGGACGTGGAGGGAAGTTGGACAACATGAAGGTATCCGTAAAGTTGATCACCAGATCCTGATTGATCAGTGGTTTGGGGTTAATATCCTGAACCGAATCAATGACTAACAAACTATGATCTTCCTGATTCAATTCTATTTTCAACAACTGCTGGTGGTTATTTTCAGGTAATTGATCAAGTATATAGAAGCCTGCCGCATCCGTAAAGGTTCTGGCCACAGTCGTATCTCCATTCATCAAGCGGACTTCCAGGCTATCCGAGCTTCTTCCATTACCATACTCGCTGAAAACCTGGCCATAGATAGACGCCTGATTCTTCCTGATCCCTTCACCATATACAATTTTGGAGGTTAAAATAGTGTTGGACACAGGGTCCAGATAACTGGCCTGAATACCGTATTCATACCTCACGCCTACTTCTGCACTGTAATCGTAATACCCTCTGGAGCCTTTTGGTACAGAATCTAATTTCACTCCATTGCGATAAATAATAAACTTAGAAAACTTAAATGGAGGAAAATCCCAGGTTAAAGCTATGTGCATTGGGATATTATCCGAAATATAAAAATTAGACGGCTCCTCTACCGAGGAAGCACCAATGGTAGCAGTACCCGTACCCGTGCTTGGAGCAGACTCAAAAACATTGCCTTCTATTTTCCTGAAAGCAGTCAGCTCAACCGTCTGGCTACCTGCCAAAGTGGTATAATAAACATAAGAAGAGGCATAGGGAGGAAGCGTATCCACAAAATCGGTTCCCACCCTTACAATAAAGCCATCAAAATTCGAGAACCCAAGTAAATTATAATTCGGGCTCCAACTTACCTCTAAACGGCAATTCCCTCCATTGACGGTAAGAGCCGGTGGCGCATCCAAAGAAGGAAATACCGCCGTACTTGAACCCGCACTAAACTGAACGCCTACAAAAGTAGAATCTATATTTTCCACAAAAGGAGCAATACTATAGTCATATGAAACCCCAGGCTCCCCAAGCAGGTCTTTATAAACAAAGGGATACCCTTTTAATACTTCTGCAATAAGCTGTGTTCCTCTGAAAACCCTAAAGCCGGTATAATTATCGTCATTCACTCCGGCTCCGGTCGTCCACACCAGGCCAACGGCATTTTCCGCATCAATAGGCGTAGCCACTAAAGTGCTAATGGTGGGGAAAGCGGGATATAACACATTATCCACCATTACAAAGTCAGACTCAAAAACCTCATTATTGATGGTTCGAAAAGAAGTGATGGCATAATCATATACCGCCCCTGGCTCCCCTTCATAATCCGTAAATACCCGAGCCATGGTGTCGAGCTCGCCGATCAGCACCGAATCCCGGTATATCCTGAATCCGGCAAAATTATCTGAGGCATGATCCCAGGTGAGAGTGATGGCCCCCATGGTTTGGCTGTTATAGCTATCGGTTGCCTGAAGGTTGGTAGGCACTTCAATATCCGGAAATTCAATCGTGTCTGTAGCGGTTAAATACTTCACGGAATCTCCCGAAATCAAATACGCCAGAAGGGTATATTTATAATTTTCTAATGGTTTACCACCACGATCAGAAAGAATACCCGGGCTACCGGATGCATCATCAGTAATATCTACCAAGGTTCCTTCCCTGTACAATTGGAAATAGGTCGTATCCCCCTCTGAATAATAAGTAAAATTGGTCGCCACCGTATCCAGGCCGGCAGTTCCGCTGAAACTTAATATGTTTAAACTGTCCGGGTGATCCTCAAAATTAATATTGCCCCTGAAATTTACTTTTTTCTGCTGAGGGTTCAGATTGTTTAAAACAATGGTTCGGGGTGAATTGGTGTATCGGACATTCGTCCGCCCACTTACACTCACTTTGAAACTAGCTGCTGTGCCATAATATAAGTCAGGAAAACTATACGCCCCGGTATAATCCGTAGTCGTAGAATCCCTATACACCCTATCCGAAATAGTAGTCTCATATTTAACTTCTACCCTGGCTAAGCCAAAACCATCCCTGGTTCGTACAAATCCACTAATTTCGCC